>JBMTER010000124.1:0-5041 GCA_049433345.1 Gaiellales bacterium
TGGGGGCGATCCGCGCAATGCAGACGATGCTCGTGCTCGCAGCGGCCGGCATCGGCCCGGGCGCCCGCCGCGTCGGGGGGAGCGCAGTGCGGGGGAGGCGCTAGCGCTTCGAGCGCGGCTTGGCCTTGGCGGCCGCCTTGGCCACCGGCTTCGCCTTCGCCGCGGCCTTGGCCACGGGCTTGGCCTTGGCCTTGGCCCGCGTGGCCGCCTTGACCGCCGTCTTGACCGCGCCGCGGGCCGTCGAGCCCTTCTTGCCGTACTTGCGGATGAAGGCCTCGACCTCCTCGCGGGCGAGCTCGTCGCGGTGCTGGACCGGCGGCGACTTCATCAGGTACGCGGACGGCCACTCGAGCGGGCCCGAGATGCCGTGGTCGAGGGCGAGCTTGATCAGGCGCACGGCGTCGATGACGATGCCGGCCGAGTTCGGGGAGTCCCAGACCTCGAGCTTCATCTCGCAGTTGAGGGGGACGTCGCCGAAGGCGCGGCCCTCGAGGCGGATGTACGCCCACTTGCGGTCCGTCAGCCACGGCACGTGGTCGGACGGGCCGATGTGGACGTTGTCGGCGCCCATGTCGTGGTCGACCTGGCTGGTGACGGCGTTCGTCTTCGAGATCTTCTTCGACTCGAGGCGCTCGCGCTCGAGCATGTTCAGGAAGTCGGTGTTGCCGCCGACGTTCAGCTGGTAGGTGCGCTCGAGGTGCACGCCGCGGTCCTCGAAGAGGGTCGCGAGCACGCGGTGCGAGATCGTCGCGCCGACCTGGCTCTTGATGTCGTCGCCGATGATCGGCAGGCCGGCCTGCTTGAAGCGCTTCGCCCAGTAGGGCTCGCGGGCGATGAAGACGGGGATGTTGTTGACGAAGGCGACGCCGGCGGCGAGGGCCTGCTCGACGTACCACTTCGTCGCCTCCTCGGAGCCGACCGGCAGGTACGAGACGACCACGTCGGCCTTCGTCGCCTTGAGGATCCCGACGACGTCGGCGGTCTCGCCCGGCGCCTTCTCGATCACCTGCGACAGGTACTTGCCGATGCCGTCGTGCGTCATGCCGCGGTGCACCTTGACGCCCGTCTTCGGGACGCTGGCGAACTTCACGGTGTTGTTCGGGCCGGAGAAGATCGCGTCGGCGAGGTCCTTGCCGACCTTCTGCTTGTCGACGTCGAAGGCCGCGACGAACTCGATGTCGCGGATGTGGTACCCGCCGAGGTTGACGTGCATCAGGCCGGGCACCTCCTCGTTCGGGGAGGCGTTCTTGTAGTACTCGACGCCCTGGACGAGGGACGAGGCGCAGTTGCCGACGCCGACGATGGCGACGCGGACCTTGCCGCCGCTCGGGCGATGGCCGTTGCCGTTCTTCAAAGCTGCCACGATCAGGATCCTCCGGGTGGGTGCGGGGTGCTAGAGCTGGCGCAGCACGTGCCGCGCGCGCTGCAGGACGGTGATGGTCGAGAGGATCGCCAAGAGGACGATCCCCCACGGCAGCGCCCCGAGCGGGGCGAAGAGCAGGGCGGCGGCGATCAGGACCACGCGCTCGGCGCGGGCCATCAGGCCGTGCGTGCCGTCGAGGCCGAGCGACTCGGCCTTGGCGCGCAGGTACGAGGTCAGAAGCGACGAGGCGAGCGCGATGATCACGGCGGCCAGCGCGAGCTGGTCGCCGTCGCGGGCGAAGACCAGCGCCAGCGCCACGAACATGATCGCCTCGGAGAAGCGGTCGAGGACGGAGTCGATGATCGCGCCGCGCGGTCCGGCCTCGCCGCGGGCGCGGGCGACGGCGCCGTCGAAGATGTCGAGGATCGAGCCGAGCAGGAACACGAGGCCGCCGGCGATGAAGGCCTCGCGGTAGACGAGCACCGCGGCGACGACGTTGATCAGGAAGCCGGCGACGGTGACCTGGTTGGCGCTGACCGGGATCCGGGTCGCGCGATCCATCACGCCCGCGATCACGCGGCGCGTGCCGTCGGTGTACTCCTGCTGCAGGCGCTCGACTCCCACGGCTGCACGGTAGGGCGCGGCGAGCGGCGGCCGGTGCGGGGTCCTACGAGCGGTCGGCTGCGGCCGACCAGCGGTCGTCGGCGGGCAGCTCGATCGGATGGTCGGGGCTGTGGACCGTGATGAACGACTCGCAGACGACGTCGAGGGCGGGGTGGAAGGCGATGCCCCAGCGCGCGCACTGGCCCTCGAAGAAGGCGCGGTGCACGCGCCGCCACGCGCCGAGCGTCGGCGCCACGCCCTGCTCGGGCCCCTCGAGGGCCGCGAAGCGCGCGTCGACCTGCTCGAACGGCAGCACGTCGACGCCGATCAGCCGCACGGTGCAGGCGGGCGTGCCGTCCGCCCGCAGCACCGTCCAGTGGTCGCCGGGGCGGCGCAGCGCGAAGCCGTCGCGCTGGAACTGCTCGAGCAGGTGGCAGGTGCCGCGCTTCATCGAGCGTGCCGCGAGGTCGGCGAGCTCGTCCATGGCGGCCGGGTCGAAGCCGCCGACGGCCTCGTCGGGCTCCGCGAACGGCATCGCCGTCCACGGCGCCTCGTCGGGCAGGCCGAGCACGGCGCGCACGTCGGCCCAGTGGGCGTCGAGCGCGGGCTCCGAGCGCGGCCGCATCCGGCCTCAGACGCGAGCGGGCTGGGCGAAGGGGCCGGCCAGGAGGCCCGGCTGCCAGGGCTCGCCGGCGCGCACGGCCGCGAGCGTCGGGATCCGCCCGCGGTTCGCCGCGAACGCGAACAGCAGGGCGAACAGCGCGACGAAGGCGCCGACGGCGGCGTCGAGCAGCCAGTGGTTCGCCGTCGCCACGATCGAGAACACGACCAGCGCCGGATAGCCGACCCAGAGCGCCCGCACGAGCGGGTTCGCGAACACGAGGACGCCGGCGCAGCCGATGATGACGGCGTAGGCGGTGTGCAGCGACGGCATCGCCGCGTACGGGTTGGAGAAGAACGAGATCAGGCTCGACTCGTGGTTGATCACCGTCTGCTGCAGGGTGTCCACGAAGCCGAGGCCGCCCAGCATCCGCGGCGGCGCCGTCGGCAGCAGGATGTAGCCGACGAGGCCGGCGAAGCTGGTCATCAGGAGCGCGTTGCGGATGAAGTAGAAGGCGTGGTTGCGGCGGAAGTAGATGAACAGGAGCAGCGCGTACGTGACGGTGAACTGGCAGTTGAAGTACGTCCAGTTGGCGACGGCCATGATCAGGTCGGGACCGCTCATCGCCCACTCCTGGATCGCGCGCTCCCAGTTGATGCCGAGCAGGTCCTGCGCACGCCGCACGTCGAGGGCGTTGCGCATCGCGATGTAGCGGTCGCCCTCGGCGAGCGTCCGCGAACCCTCGTAGGCGACGTAGAACGACCAGAAGATCGCGAACTGCAGCCAGAAGTCGCGCCCGCCGTGCGGCAGGAGCCGGCCGGCGCGATCGACGGCGCGACGCACGGGGTTCACCGGACTGTCACCCACGGGGCGCATGGTATCGGCCTTTCGCGTCGCCCCGGTGCGCGGTTTCCGCGCGGCTAGCCGCCGATCTGGCTCATCGACTTCGCGGTGCGCACGAAGCCGGGCTCGCCGATCTCGTGCTTCATCCGCTTGCCGAGCACGGCGGTGCGGATCAGCTCCTCGAGCGCGGCGTCGTCGGCGCCGGTGCGCAGCGGGGTCCGCAGGTCCGTCTCCTCGAGCGCGAACAGGCAGGTGCGCAGCGCGCCCTCGGCGGTGATCCGGATCCGGTCGCAGGACGAGCAGAAGGGCTGCGAGACCGGGTTGATGAAGCCGACCTCGCCCGTCCCGTCCGCGAACGCCCAGCGCTCCGCCGTCGAGGCAGCGGGGGCGGGCAGCCGCACGAGCGGGTACGCGGCCTCGATCATCGCGCGGATCTCGTCGCCGGTGAGGACGTCGTCCTTCGACCACGTGCGGTCCGCGTCGAGCGGCATGAACTCGATGAAGCGCACGACGTACGGGGTGCGGCGGGCGAGCTCGGCGAAGGCCACGACCTCGCGCTCCGTGAAGCCGCGCATGGCGACGCAGTTGACCTTGATCGGCCTCAGCTCGGGGTAGCGCTCGGCCTCCTCGAGTCCCTCGAGCACGCGGTCGAGCATGTCGCGGCGGGTGATCTCGGCGAAGCGCGTGTGGTCGAGCGAGTCGAGCGACACGTTGATGCGCCGGAGGCCCGCGTCCACGAGCGGGCCGGCGAGGGTGCGCAGGGCGACGCCGTTCGTGGTGAGCGCGAGGTCGTCGAGCCCGGGTACCCGCACGAGTCGCTCGATCAGGTCGGCCACGTCGCGTCGGACCAGGGGCTCGCCGCCGGTGATGCGGACGTGGCTGACGCCCATCGCGGCGAGGATGCGCGCGAGGCGCTCGATCTCCTCGAAGGTCAGCACCTCGCTGCGCTGCAGCCACGGCAGGCCCTCCGCGGGCATGCAGTAGCGGCAGCGGAAGTTGCAGCGATCGGTGATCGAGATGCGCACGCTCTCGATCCGGCGGTCGAAGGAGTCGGTCAGGGGCGGACGGGTCGGCACGGTGGCGGAAGTGTACGCGCGCTCGGCGATCCGGGTCAGCCCGTGCCGAGCGGGAGCCGCTCGACGTAGCGGAGGTCGCGGGCCGGGTGGCCGCTCTGCGGGAAGCCCGCGATCCACAGCTCGTCGACGCGGGTCTCGATGCGGACGCCGCCCGCGAGCTCCGCGAGGGCGTCGCGGACACCGCCGTAGGCGGCCGGATCCTCCCCGTAGGCGAGCGTCAGGTGCGGCACGAACGCGTGTCGGTGACAGTCCTCGTCGCAGGCGCAGAGGGCCGCCCGCAGGTCGCCGAGGTGCTGCGACCCCTGCGTCACGCCGAGCCAGGCGACGGGTCGATCGGCGGATGCGAACTCGTCGAAGCCCGCGCAGACGAGGTCGAACGGCGTACAGGCGCGGGCCGCCGCACGCGCGCGGTCGGCCAGCTCGGGCGCGGCGCGCCGGCTGCGCAGCGGCGCGTAGAAGAGGGTGATGTGGCCGGTGCGCGGCTCCTGCGGGCGGGCGCCGTCGTCCGCGCCCAGCTCCGCGCCGCCCTCGCGCGCGGCCCGGGCCGGGGGGGCG
>JBMTER010000125.1:0-4966 GCA_049433345.1 Gaiellales bacterium
CGCGCACCCCGGTGTGCGGACCCGCCACCCATGGCTCTCCGTCATGTGCGCCAGCGCCATGACGGCGAGCCGCTCCTGCGGTAGCCTTCCCCCAGGAGCGCGGCCCCGGGCCGCCGAGGGGATTCCGCAGAGAAGCCAGGAGGACACGCCGTCATGGCAGTAGCAGTGGAGAGCGCCAAGGCCGGACTCGATCCGATGTTCAACCCGGATTGGTTCTTGACCGACGAGCAGCGGGCGCTGCGCGAGCAGCTGATCGAGATCTGCGAGAAGGAGATCCGGCCGCGCGCCGCCGAGAACGACGCCAATCTGACCTTCCCGCGCGAGAGCCTCGAGGCGCTCGGGCCCTTCCTCGGCGTGACCCTGCCGAAGGAGTGGGGCGGCCTCGGCCAGGGCCACGCGATGCTGGTCGCCACGACCGAGACGATCGCGCGCTACGGCTGCGCGTCGACGGCCATGTGCTACACGATGCACATCGGCGCCGTCGAGGCCCTGCGCCTGACCGCGTCCGAGTGGCAGATCGAGAACGTCCTCAAGAAGGTCGTCTCCGACAAGCTGATCGGCACCCTCTCCTACTCCGACCCCGAGACCGGCTCGCACTTCTGGTACCCGATCAGCTCGGGCGCCCGCAAGGTCGACGGCGGTTACGAGGTCCTCAAGAAGGCGTCCTGGACGACGTCCGGCGGCTTCGCCGACTGGTACGTCCTGCAGACCACCTCGCCGGACTTCAAGGAGTACTCGGACCTGACCTGCTGGCTCGTCTTCAACGACGAGGTCGAGTCGGGCCACGCCGAGTGGGACGCGATGGGCCTGCGCGGCAACCAGTCCGGCACGCTGCTGCTCGACTGGAAGCTGCTGCCCGAGGAGCGCATGGTCGGCGCGATCGGCGACGGCGCCTGGTCGAACGACGAGGCCGTCGACCCGTTCTTCCTGATCTCCTCGAGCGCCTGCTGGAACGGCATCTCGCTGGGCGCGATCGACATCTGCATCCAGCACACGACCCGCAAGGTCCACAAGGACGTGGGCATGCGCGTCTGCGACTACCCGACGATCCAGGACTCGGTCGGCGAGGCGATCATCGACACGAACGCGATGCGCTGCATGGACTACTCGATCGCGGCCGCGATGGACGCCGTCACCGACAACGGCCAGCGCGCCCTCGAGCAGTCCGAGTACGCCCGCGGCAACTACCTGCACTGGCTCTGGCAGCTGAAGTTCGCGTGCGCGAAGAACTGCTGCCACGTCGTCGACGAGATGATGCACTCCGCCGGCGGCACGTCGTACAAGAAGTCGCCGCTCGAGCTCGAGCGCTACGTCCGCGACGGCAAGGCCGGCTGGGTGATGGGCCCGACGAACGAGGTCCTGCGCCAGTTCGTCGGCAAGACCGCCCTGCTCGGCATGGAGTCGCTCGACTACTGGAACCAGGTCGTCAACGAGCGCGCCATCAAGAACGAGACCAAGAAGATGACGCCCGAGCAGAAGAAGGCGCTCGCCGAGGAGCTCCTCTCCGAGGCCAGCCAGAGCTAGGCGCGAGGCACGAGACGGGCCCCGGCCCGCCGTCCCCCGGGGCGGCGCGCCGGGGCCCGTCGTGTCTCCCCCGGGACGCCCCCGCCCCTAGACGACGACCCAGAACCCGATCGCCTGGTCCTCGTCGAGGTTCCTCCAGCCGGCGACGCCCGTGCCCTGCGCGACGAGCGCCTCGCCCTCGCGGATGACCGGCGTCGAGCCGTCCGTCATCGTCACCATCAACAGGCCCTGCCCGAGCAGCACGAGCTCGGTGCCGCGCGGGTGCGCGGGCGGCGTGCCGTGCGCGCCCGGGTCGAGCCGGAACTCGTACAGCCGGAAGTCGGTCTCGCCCGAGTCGACGAGCGCGACGCGCGAGGCGCCGCCCTTGTGGGGCGCGGTGCGCCCGCGGATCCGGTAGCCGGGTTCGGACTGGCCGACGACGAGCGCGTCGAGCGTGACGCCGAGGGCGGTCGCGAGGCGCATCAGGGTCGACACGGACAGGCCGCGCTGGCCGCGCTCGGCCTGCGAGATCGCGCTCGGCGAGACGCCGGCCATGCGGCTGATCTGCGACTGGGACAGGCCGCGCTGGATGCGCACCTGCGCGAGCGCCGCCCCGAGCCGCATCGCGTCGGAGATCTCCTGCACCTGCGGGAGCCCGTCCGGGCCGAGGCCGTAGCTGAGCGTGCTGCCGACCACGTCGAGGGGGCGCGCCTCCGCCTTCGTGACCACGATCCGCTCGTCCTCGACGCGGATCACGAGCTGCGTGATCGCGCGGATCTCGTCGGCCACGGCGTCGGGGACGCCCGGACCGAGCGTCCAGCAGGCGACAGCGCCGACGCGCAACAGCGACGGGCAGACGCGCAGGAAGAAGCGGCGCGCGCCATCGGAGCCGTAGCGCTCGACGAGCTCGGCGAGGTCGTCGAACAGGATCAGCCCGCCCGGCCCGATCTCGCGGCCGAAGGCGAGCACCTCGGCGATCACCTGGTCGACGTCGGCGCCGTCGGCGACGATGCCGCGGGCCTGCGCTGTCCCCGCCGCGGGATCGGCCCGCCGGAACATCACGGTGCCGCCCGCGCCGTAGCCGTCCGCCACGGCGAAGGCGCGCACGAAGGCGTCCGTCGCCGCGTCGCGCGACGCCGTCCGGAAGACCACGTTGTCGCCCCAGAAGATGCCGCTGAGGACGTCGTCGAGGGCGGGGATGCCGCAGGAGGCGGTCGTCGTGGGGCTCGCCATGCGCACAGTCTGACGGCCCTGCGCGCCCCGTGTCGATGCGCGCCCCGGCATGCGACGACCGTACACGGCCGGAGCAGCCCGGGAGTACCCGGTGCGTGGGCATGCCGCACGACCCACGGACTCCCGCTTCCAGCGCAGCGGGTTCCGTGAAGCACGGATAACGGAAAGGTGCGGAAGGCGGTCCTTTAGGGGTTGACCGGCGTCGGCGGGCTTGGTCCACTCGCCCTACGGCCGCTGGTGGCGGCCACTGGAGACAGGGAGAGGAGGGAGCGCGTGACACCGCTTCTGATGGAGGCGATCGACGTCGAGACGGTCAACGCCGCGTTGACCCAGGACTCGAAGGTGCTCGCCGAGCAGTTCTACTTCTTCACCGTCGTGATCATGTGGCTGATCCACGCCGGCTTCATGGCCTACGAGGCCGGAGTGGCGCGCCGCAAGAACGTGATGGCGACGGCGCTCAAGAACATCCTCACGATCGCCGTCGTGACCCCGGCCTTCTACTACTTCGGCTGGGTCATCTACGGCTGCTTCCAGCGCGGCTTCATCCCCACCGACCCGTGGGGCGACTCCGCGGAGGCGGCCTTCTGCGCGTCCACGATCCCGTGGGGCGACTACATGGGCCCGAACCTCGCCGACAACATCACCGGCGTGTTCTGGGCCGCGTTCCTGCTCTTCTCGTGGACCACCGGCTCAATCATGTCGGGCGCCGTGATCGAGCGGATCCGGCTGTCCGCCTACCTGATCCTGACCGTCGTGCTCGGCTCGGTCGTCTGGATCATGGACGCCGCCTGGGGCTGGAGCGCCGGCGGCTGGCTCGTCACGGACTTCGGCTTCCACGACGCGATCGCGTCGGGCGTCGTCCACGGCGTGGCGGGCATCTTCACGCTCGGGGTGCTGCTGCAACTCGGGCCGCGCATCGGCAAGTACGACATCAAGGGCCGGGCGCGCAGATTCCTCCCGCACAACCTGCACATGACCCTGCTCGGGCTGATGCTGATCTTCACCGGCTTCTACGGCTTCTACGCCGCCTGCCTCGTGATCACGTCGACGGCCTTCCCGGGCTGGCTCAACATCTACCTCAACCCGGCCACCCTGTCGGCGATCACGTTCACGATCACGATCGGCTTCGCGGGCGGCTTCATCGGCGGCTACTTCGCCAGCCGCGGGGACCCGTTCTGGACGATCTCGGGCGGCCTCGCCGGCGTGATCAGCGTGTCGGCGGGCGCCGACATCTACGCGCCGTCCCTGGTCTTCCTGCTCTCGGCCGGGACCGCGGCGATCGTGGTCTGGGTCGGCGGCATCATCGAGCGCAAGCTGCGCATCGACGACGCGGTCGGCGCCGTGGCCGTCCACGGCGTGGCCGGCTTCATCGGCCTGCTCTGGGTCGGCATCTTCGCGGCCGGCTACCCGACGGGCGTGAACAACGTCCCGTCGTCCTTCGAGGGCCAGCTGATCGGCATCCTGACGTTCTTCCCGCTGGCCTTCCTGCCGGGCTACGTGATCGCCTGGATCCTCAAGAAGATGAACCTGCTGCGCGTGCCGATCGAGGTCGAGATCGAGGGCCTCGACGAGGCCGAGTTCGGCACCGACTTCTACCCGGAGTACGCCACGTCGGGTGAGAAGGTGGTCGACGTCGACGGCACGATGGTGCCGGCCGACCGGGTCAACCGCGAAGCCATGCAGGAGCTGATGCGCTGATGGCCGAGCTCATCGCCAGCATCGCGATCCTCGCCGGCGTCGTCGCCGGTGCGGTCCTCTGGAGCCGGCACGCCGGCCGTCGCGCGGACGCGCGGGAAGGGAGCACGACATGAACACCGCACCCGATGCGGTCGACGCCAACGGCCTCACCGACGCCGTCGCCGCGTACTTCACGTTCGGCCCCGGGTTCACCTCGGGGATGTACGTCCTGACGATCCTGGGCATCGCCCTGCTGGCGCTGGCCCTGATCGCCTGGGTCCACACCGAGGACCGCCGCATGCGCGAGACCGTCGCGCGGCTGCGGGCGCAGAACGGCGGCGGCGACGCCGCGGGGACGGAGGGCTGACATGCCGAAGGAGAAGCAGGTCCAGTTCCGCCCGGAGCAGCTCCCGCCCCGGGCCTTCGAGATCGCGATCGTCGTGGCGGCGATCGCCTCGGCGGTGATCGCCGGCGTCTGGAAGGCCGCCGGCTAGCCGGCATCGCCATCCGCGCGGCACCGACGGGCCGGGCCGGCGCTCCCTCCGAGGGGGCG
>JBMTER010000126.1:0-4878 GCA_049433345.1 Gaiellales bacterium
CTAGGGCCGTCTAGGCGCCGAGCGCGGGGCGCTGCGCGTCGGGATCGGCGAGCGGGCCGACGGCGGCGAGGACGGCGCGGTCGAGCCGCACGATCCGCTCGCCGACGCGCAGCAGGTCCTCGGCCGTGACCGCCTCGATGCCCCGCACGACGTGGTCGAGGTCGACCCAGCCGTCCTCCAGCAGCTCGCGGCGCAGCCCGAACATGATCCGCCCGCGCGGGTCCTCGAGGCCGAGGACGGTGCGGCCGATCAGGTAGCGCTTCGCCTTCGCGAGCTCGTCCGCGCCGACGGGCTCGGTCGCCATCCGGCGCAGCTCGGCGGCGATCGTCTCGACGGCGAGGTCGACGCGGGCCAGGTCGACGCCGGCCTGCACCGCGTACGAGCCGGTGTCGGTGTAGCTCGCGTGGTGGCCGAAGACGTAGTAGGCGAGCCCGCGGCGCTCCCGCACCTCGGTGAACAGCCGCGACGACATGCCCCCGCCGAGGACGGCCTGCCAGACCGCCATCGGGTAGCGATCCGGGTCGGACGTGGGCATCCCGCCGACGCCCAGCACGATGTGCGCCTGGTCGCCGTCGCGCGACTCGATCGCCACGATCGGATCGGCGATCTCCGGCACGATCGTCTCGGGGAGGGGCGGCGTCGGGTCGCCGGGCAGGGCGCCGAAGCGCTCGCGCACCGCCTCGACCAGCTCGGGTGCGACGCCGCCGCCGAGCCCGATCGCGATCCGCTCCGGCCGGTACCAGGCGCCGAGGTAGTCGAGGAACGTGTCGCGCGTCGAGGCGCGCACCGTCTCCTTGGTGCCGATGATCGGCCGGCCGATCGGGGTGTCGCCGTAGCGGGCCGCGTCGTACACCTGCCCCACGATGTCGCGCGGGGTGTCGGTGTACATGTTGATCTCCTCGACGATCACGCCCTTCTCGCGCTCGAGCTCCTCGGGATCGAAGCGCGAGTGCAGGACCATGTCCGCGAGCACGTCGAGGGCGGTGCCCCCGTCGGCGGCCGCGCACTTCACGTAGTAGGCGGTCAGCTCCTTGCCCGTGAAGGCGTTGAACTCGCCGCCGATGCCGTCGATCTCCTGCGAGATGTCGCGCGCCGTCGGGCGTCGCTCCGTGCCCTTGAACATCATGTGCTCCGCGAAGTGGGCGATCCCGCCCGCGGCGGGCTCCTCGCAGCGCGAGCCCGCGGCGATCGCGACGACGACGGCGACGGAGGCGGCGTCGCGCATCGGGGCGGACAGGATGCGGGCGCCGTTGGGCAGGGTCTCGAGCTCGAACATGCCCACACGCTACCGGCTCGGCGCGGGCGCGGCCTACGCGAGCGCGGAGCGCACGAGGGCGACGGCGATAGCGACCATCACGACGCCGATCGCGGCGTCGAGGAGCCGCCACGTCCCGGGCCGCGCCATCAGCGGCGTGAGCAGCCGCGCGCCGAAGCCGAGCGCGGAGAACCAGGCGACGCTCCCGATCGCGGCGCCGAGCGCGAACCACCAGCGCTGGTCGCCGAACGACGCGCCGATCGTGCCGAGCAGGAGCACCGTGTCGAGGTAGACGTGCGGGTTCAGGAACGTCAGGGCGAGCAGGGTGAGGGCGACGCCGCGGACGGGGCCGGGCTGGCGCTCGGCGGGGGTCAGCCCCTCGGGCCGGCGGGCGCGCTGGAAGGAGCGCACGGCGAACCAGGCGAGGTAGGCCGCGCCGAGCAGGGTGATCGCGGTCAGCAGGTCGCCGTGGGCGCGTACGAGCGCGCCGAGGCCGGCGACGCCGGCGGCGATCAGGAGCGCGTCGGCCGCGGCGCAGATCGCGACCGCGAGTGCCACGTGCTCGCGGGCGAGGCCGAGCCGCAGGACATACGCGTTCTGGGCCCCGATCGCGACGATCAGGGACAGCCCCGTCAGGAGCCCCGCGAGCGCGGCGTCCACGGCGCGGCGCTAGCCGCCGTTCGCGCGCAGCTCGTCCGGGGGGACGTCGCGCAGGACGCGCGCCGGCACGCCGACCAGCACCTTGCCGGCGGGCACGTCGCGGGTCACGACGGCGCCCGCCCCGACGAAGGCCTCCGCGCCGACCTCGATCCCGGGGCAGAGCACGACGGCGCCGCCGATGCGGGCACCGCGGCGGATCGTCGCGCCCCGGGTCAGCGCGTGGCGGCGCTCGGTGCGGCCCATCAGGTTGTCGTTCGTGGTGACGACGCACGGCGCGATGAAGACGTCGTCCTCGAGCACGCACTTGGCGGTGATGTACGACTGCGACTGGATCCGGCAGCCCTCGCCGATCGTCGTGTCGTTCTCCACGGTGACGCCGCGGCCGATCACGGTGCCCGCGCCGATCGCGCAGCGCTCGCGCACGAAGGCCTGGTCGCCGATGATCGCGCGCTCGCCGATCCGGGTGCCGGCGTAGACGACGGCGTGCGTCGAGATCGTCGCGCCCGCGCCGACCTCGAGCGGGCCGAGGTCGCCCACCTGCGCCGTGGATCGCGCGCCGAGCTTCGGGCGCTTGCCGAGCACGGCGTGCTCGCCGACCGCGACGCCGTCGCCGAGCACGGTGCCCGCGCGCACGATCGCGTAGGGGCCGATCTCGACGTCGGTGCCGAGGACGACGCCGTCCTCGACGATCGCGGTCGGGTGGACGCCCATCACGCCTCCCCGAGGCGGACCGGCTCGCCGCGCCGCTCGAGCGAGGCCTGCAGCGCGTTGAGGACCTCGACGACGGCGAGGCCCTCGTCGCCCGAGGCGACGTCGGCCGTGCCGCGGCGGACCGCCTCGACGAACGCTGTGGTCTCCTGCAGGAGCGGCTCGCCGTTCGGGACCTGCGGGATCTTGACGTCGCCGGTGCGCAGCGCCTGGAACTCGCCCCAGGTGTCGAAGCGCGAGGGCGACGACGCCTTCTCGTAGACGGTCAGCTTGCGCTCCACGTCCGTGTCGTCGAAGACGGCCATGCCCTCGGATCCGACGACGGTCAGCTTGCGGCTCTTGTGCGGGTCGAGCCAGGACACGTGCAGGTGGGCGACGAGGCCGCTCGGGAAGTGCAGGTAGCCGAAGACGACGTCCTCGACGCCGTCGCGCAGGAACGCCTCGCCGCGGGCCGAGACCTCGGACGGGCGCTCGCCGGCGAGGGCCAGGGCGAGCGAGATGTCGTGCGGGGCGAGGCTCCAGAGCGCGTTCTCGTCGGCCCGCACCTTCCCGAAGTTGAGGCGGTTCGTGTACAGGTAGAGGACGCGGCCGAGCTGGCCCGCGTCGACGATCTCCTGCAGCCGCTGGAAGACGGGGTGGAAGCGCAGGAGGTGCCCGACCATCAGCACGCGACCGCGCTCCTCGGCGGCCCCGACGAGCGCGCGGGCATCCGCCACGGTCAGGGCCAGCGGCTTCTCGATGAAGGCGTGCTTGCCCGCCTCGAGGACGCGCATCCCGAGCGCGTGGTGCGACGGCGCGCCGGTGGCGACGACGATCGCGTCGAGCGCGTCGTCCTCGAGCAGGTCCTCGAGGCGGTCCGTGAGCACGGTGCCGGGGTAGCGGCCCTCGATCCGCGCGCGGTTGCCGGCGTCGAGGTCGCAGGCCCAGGCCAGCTCGCAGCCGGGCGTCGAGGCGAGCGCGCGGGCGATGTTCGGGCCCCAGTAGCCGAGGCCGACGATGCCGACCCGGATGGGCGCCTCAGAGCCGGTCGACATGGTCCCCGCCGAGGCCGCGCCGGCCGGTGGCGTTGCGCAGGTCCAGCACGGCCGTCGCGCGCTCCACGACCATCGCGTAGTCGACGTCCGCGTGCCCGGTGACGATCACGATGCAGTCGGCCGCCGCCACCGCGTCGGGGGTCAGCGCGGTCGAAGCGAGACCCGCCTCGTCGAGCTCGGGCACGTGCGGGTCGTGGTAGGCGACGCGCGCGCCGCGCTCGGCGAGCTGCTCGATGATCGGCAGGGCGGGGGACTCGCGCATGTCGCCGACATCCGCCTTGTAGGCGACGCCCAGCACGAGCACGTGCGCGTCGCGGACGCTCTTCGCCTGGTCGTTGAGGAGGCGCGCCACGCGGTCGACGCAGTAGTGCGGCATGTGCTCGTTGACCTTGCCGGCCAGCTCGATGAACTCCGTCGAGACGCCGTGCTCGCGGGCCTTCCAGGTCAGGTAGAAGGGGTCGATCGGCAGGCAGTGGCCGCCGAGGCCGGGGCCGGGCTCGAAGCGCATGAAGCCGAACGGCTTCGTCGCCGCCGCGTCGATCACCTCCCAGACGTCGAGGCCCATGTGGTCGCAGAGCATCGCGAGCTCGTTGACGAGCGCGATGTTGACCGTCCGGAAGATGTTCTCGAGCAGCTTCGCGAGCTCGGCCGCCTCCGGCGAGGAGACGCGCACGACCTCGTCGACGGCGCCCGCGTAGACGGCGGCGGCGCGCTCGGCGCAGGCCTCGGTGATGCCGCCCATCACCTTCGGGGTGGTGCGCACCGTGAAGTCGGTGCGGCCCGGGTCGATCCGCTCGGGTGACATCGCCAGGTGGAAGTCCTCGCCGGCTCTGAGGCCGCCCGCCTCGAGCATCGGCTGCAGCACCTCGCGCGTCGTGCCCGGGTACGTGGTCGACTCGAGCACCACGACGTGGCCCCTGCGCAGGTTGCGGGCGACCGCCGCGGTGGCGGAGCGGACGGCGCCGAGGTCGGGCTCGCGGTGCGCGGCGAGCGGCGTCGGCACGCAGATCAGGATCGCGTCGGCGTCGCGCAGGTCCGCCTCGTCGGTGGTGCCGGCCAGGCGGCCCTCCCCGACGAGGCGCGCGAGGTCGGCCGAGGCGACGTCCTCGATGTACGAGTCGCCCGCGTTCAGGCGCGCCAGCTTGGCGGCGTCCGGGTCGAGGCAGACCACGCTGCGGCCCGCCTCGGCCAGGCGCACGGCGAGCGGGAGCCCCACGTAGC
>JBMTER010000127.1:0-4826 GCA_049433345.1 Gaiellales bacterium
CTACGCTCGCGCACGACTCCGTCCACGATGGTGAGCAGGACCCGGTCCGGCGCACCCGCCATCAGCACCGCGACGGCGGGATCCTCGATGGCGGCGTACGGCGTCCCCGCGAGCTCGACGGCGACGAGGTCGGCTCGGCGGCCCGCGACGAGCTCGCCGACCATGCCATCGAGGCCCAGCGCGCGAGCGCCGTCGAGCGTGGCCATCCGCACCGCGTCGGTCGCGCTGAGGGCGTCGGCGCGACGCTCGCGCACCCGAGCCTGGTGCACGGCGGCACGCAGTTCGGCCCAGACGTCGAAATCGCCTGCCGAGGCCGGCGAGTCCGTGCCGATCGCCACGGTCGCGCCGGCGGCGCGGAGCGCGTGGACGGGGGCGCTGCCGCAGCCGAGAAGCGCGTTCGAGCGCGGGCAGTGCACGACCCCGGCGCCGCTCGCGGCGATCCGCGTCACCTGCGCGTCGTCGACCTGCACCGCGTGGACGAGGATCATGCCCGGGGCGAGCAGGCCGGCGTCGTCGAGCAGGTCGACGGGATGGCGGCCCGTCGCCTCGATCCGGGTCAGGGCGGCGAGCGCGTCGGCGATCGGGCCCGTACCGTCCCGCACCGCCTCGAGCTCGGCCGCCGACTCGGCCACGTGGGCCATCGCGGTCATGCCGCGCTCACGGGCGAGCCCGACGAGCTCCGCGAACACGGCGGGCGCCACGGAGTACGGGCTGTGCGGCGAGACGCCGAGGCGCACGAGCCCGGTGGCCTCGGGCGCGAGCGCGTCGAGCCGCGCGGCGAGGCCCGCCGCCACCGCGGCCGGATCGGCATCCGGGCCGCCGAAGGCCTCGAGGTGGACGCTGCCGCGCAGGCCGGCCGCCGTCGCCGCGACGAGCGATGCGCCCGCGTACGAGGCATCGCCGATCGTGCCGACGCCCGACTGCAGGTTCAGGAGCGCGCCGAGCGCCGCCTGCGCGTCGACGTCGCCGGGGTCGAGCCGCGGGCGCCGCGCGATGTGGTCGGCGAGCCACGCGGCGAACGGCAGGCCATCGCCGAAGCCGCCATAGCCCGCGTACTCGAGGTGCGTGTGCGCGTTGACGAGGGCCGGCATCAGGACGGCGCAGCCGAGATCCTCGACCCCGGCCGTCGGGTGGGCGGCACGGACCGCGTCGAACGTGCCGACCATCGTGATCGCCCCGTCGTCGACGGCGACGGCGCCGCGGCGGATCGGTTCGGCACCGACCGGGAGCACGTGGTCGGCGGCGTAGAGCTGCGTCACACGTCCTCGACGGGCTCGAGGCCCTCGCCGTCGAGCTCCTCGAGTTCACCCCGGCGTCGCTGCACGAAGGCCGAGATGAAGATCGACACCTCCCACAGGAAGAGCAGGGCGGCGAGCGCGATCAGCATCGACAGCGGATCGCCGCCGGGCAGGGCCGCGGACACGACGGCCATCACGAAGATCGCGTAGCGCCGGTTCCTGCGCATCCACTGCGGCGTCATCAGCCCCGCCGCCGACAGGAGGAACACGCCCGTCGGCATCTGGAAGATCAGCCCGCAGCCGATCAGGATCCAGATCACGAAGCCGTAGTAGTCGCCGGCCTGGACCTGGCGGTTGTAGAGGTCGGAGTCGAAGTTGATGAGGAAGTTCGTCGCCGCCGGCAGCATCGCGAAGTAGCCGAAGGCGAGGCCCACGAGGAAGAGCAGGGAGGCGGCGGTCAGGTACGGCCAGGTGGTGCGATCGTGGTCCGGGTCGAAGGCCGGCATCACGTACGCGTAGAGCTGGTAGATCAGGACCGGCAGCGTCAGGATCACGGCTCCCGCGACCGACACCTTGAGCGCGATCATGAACGGCTCCGTCACGTTCAGCACGATCGGCTCCGGCACGCTCGAGGGGAGCGGGCGGTTGAGGAACTCGATGATCAGCTCGTGCTGCCAGAAGCACAGCACGAAGCCGACGGCGAGGGCGAGCAGGCTGATGAAGACGCGATTGCGGAGCTCCTCGAGGTGGTCGGTGAGAGGGACCTCCTCGTCGTGCCCGACGCGCTTGACCCTGCGGATTCCGGCCAGCATCGCGCAGCCTCCTCGCCGTGCGTCCTACTCGGCGGGCTTCGCCTCGGCCGCGGGGGCCTCGGCGGCCGCCGGGGCCGGGTCCGCGGTGGCGGCGGTGGCAACGGGCTCGGCAGGCGCCGCGGGCGCCGCCGTCTCGACCACGGGCGTGGTCGACTGGACGACCACGGGCTGGGCCGGCGCCTCGTCCGCCTCGCCCGACAGGCCGCGCTTGAAGTCGCGCATGCCGGAGCCGAGACCGCGCCCGAGCTCGGGCAGCTTCTTGGGTCCGAACACGAGCAGACCGATCACGAGCACGATCCCGATCTGCCAGAGAGAGAAGTCGAAAGGCATAAGGAAAGACCTCCTTGCTGCGCGAAGGCTACCACCGAACGGGAGTACGGGGGCTGACGGGTACGGCTACGCTCACCCCGCCGTGGACCACGCCCTCACCATCGCCTCCGCGGTCGCAGCCGGACTCACCGTGGCGACGATCGTCCTCGTCGCCCGAGGCTCGGGTCTCAGGCTGGCCCGGGCCGTCCTCCCCACTGGCATCGCGCTGCTGATCCTGCAGACGCTGCTCGGGGAGTGGTCCGTCGCGGCGTTCGGCCTGCTGGCCGCGCTCGTCGCCTCGGCGGGCGTGCTCGCGGTCCGCGCCGGATCGCGCGACCACGCGCCGACGTGGATCGCGCTCGGCGCGTTCGCCATCGCCGGCCTCGTCGGCGGCTACGGCGTCCTCGCCCACGGCCTCTGCGCGGCGGGGGACGGCTACGGCTGCGCCGGAACCGTCCCGGACGTGCTCGCCCTCATCGGCTCCGCGGGCGCCCTCGTCGCCTATGCCTACCTGGCCTGGCGGGCCCTGCGTCCGTGATCGCGCTGCTCGGGCAGACGGTGCGTGACGAGATCGCCCACCCGGATGGGCGCACGGAGGTGCGCACGGGCGGCGCTCCCGTCTTCGCGGCCCGGGCGCTGAGCGCCGCCGGCATCGACGGAGTCGTGGTCACCCGCGGCGCGGCCGCGCTGCACGGCGACGTCGCGGCGGCCGGGCTGCCGGTGCTCGCCGGACCGGCCCACGCGACCTTCGTCAGCCGGCTCGTGCTGCGGCCCGACGGGCGCCGCGACCACGAGATCGCGGCGCTCGGCACGCCCTTCACCGCGGCCGACGTCGAGGGCTGGGCCGCCTCCACGCTCGACGCCGCATCGACGATCGTGGTCGGCACGCAGTGGCGCGACGACGTCGGACCCGACGCGTTGCGGGCGCTGCTGCGGCCCGGCCGACGCGTCGTGGTGGACGCGCAGGGCCTCGCCCGACCCGGCCTCGGCGTCGTCGATCCCGCCGGGCCGCTCGACCCCGTGTGGCTCGCCGGCGTCGACGTGGTCAAGTTCTCGGACGCGGAGGCCGAGGCGCTGCTCGGCGGGTTCGACGCCGCGCACCTCGCACGGGCCGGGGTGCCGATCGTCCTCGTCACCCACGGCGAGCACGGAGCGGATGTCTGGTGCACCGGCGACCCCGCGCCCGTCCGGGTGCCCGCCCGCCGCATCCCCCGGCTCGCGGACACCATCGGGGCCGGCGACATGTTCACCGCGCTGTTCGCGGCCGCGCTCGACGAGGGCGATGCGCCGGTGGCGGCCGCCGAGCGGGCCTCCGCCGGCGTCGCCGACATGCTGGCGCTGCGCGCCTAGCGCCCGCTACGCGACGAGCCCCGCCCGGAGCGCGGCGATCAGCGGGGTCAGATCGTCGGGGGGCGGATCGCCCGCGCCGAGTCCGGGCACGATGGCCCGTACGGCCGCATGGCGCTCCGCGAGCGCGGGCCCGAGCCGCTCCGTGCCGCGCAGGTCGATCGCCTGACAGGCGAACGTCGCGCCGATCGCGGCGACGCGGAAGCCGAGGTCCGCCATCTCGCGGGTCCTGCGCGCCGCCAGATGCGCCATCGTCATGCGATCCTCGATCCCCTCGGCCTGCGTCGCCGATCCCACCTCCGCGCTGACGGGCTGGGGCAGGAGGCGCGCCTCCGCGCCGATCCCCTGCAGCGGCCAGGCCATCTCCGAGTAGCCGTGACCGGCGAGGTCGCCGGGCGGCTCGAGGCCGGTGGTCAGGCCGGTCTCGGACGCCTGCAGGAGCTTGATGGAGCGCTCGACCTGCATGGTCAGGCACGGGGCGAGCGCGAGCCGCACGAGGTCGAGCGCGGTCGCGATCGCCTGCAGGTCGAAGTTCGCGACGGGCAGCATCAGGTCGCGCTCCGGGAGGGCGAGCGGGTTCTGCTGATGCGCGTTCAGCTCGATTCCGACCTGCCCCTCGGCGAACGCGAGCGCGTCGTGCGCCGCGCCGAGGACGGGCGCGGCGTCGCGGAAGCTGAGTGGCGACTGCAGGTGGCGCGGCTCCTCCGCGTACAGCGCGCTGCCCGCGAGCAGCCCCGACAGCCGCGCGAGCGCCCACTGGTAGCCCGGATAGGGACGCACGGCGCCGGCCGCGGGATCGTACGGCGACGGGTTGGCCGCGTACGCCTCGACGTCGAGGGCGGCGACGCCGGCGAGGCAGTCGAGCAGCACCCGCATGTCGTGCACCGCCAGGGCGGCCTGCGCGGTCACGAACGAGCTCTGCCCGATCAGGGGCAGCGCCTCGCCCTGGGCGAGGTCGACGTCTCCGATCAGGCCGATGACGAGGTCGGCGAGCGGCGCGAGGTCCCCCATCCCCGTCACTCCGAGCATCCGCACCGTGGGCAGCGGCCCGGCGCTGAGCCGCTCCGCGATCGCCTCGGCGACCTCCGGCCGCACGTTCGTGCGGCCCGCGGCGAGCTGG
>JBMTER010000128.1:0-4808 GCA_049433345.1 Gaiellales bacterium
GACGCCGCGGGCATCGTCGCGGATCACGGGCCGACGGAGCTCGTCGTGGTCGCCCTGCCGCCGAGCGGCCGACCGGTCGGGACGCTGGCGACGGAGGTCCTCGCCGATCTGCTCGACGACACCGTGTCGGCGGCGTTCGCCGTCGCGCGAGCGGCCGCCAGCGGCGCCGGCCCGCGTCGGATCGTGATCGGGGGCCCGGCCTGCGCGGCGATGGCGGACCACCGGGACGGGGTGCGCTCAGTGGCCGGCGCCGGCCTGGCGATGCTCGTGGAGATCGCCTCGGCAACCGACGGCCTGACCGCGAACCTGGTGGCGATCGCGGACGACGTTCCCGCGTCGGCCGTGGCGGACGCCGTCGATTTCGCGCTGGCGCAGGCGGCACTCAACGGCGCCACGATACGCCTCGACGGCGGACGCGACGCGGTGCTGGCCGCCGACACCCGAGCAGAGGGGGACTGAACGATGACGGAGCGCAGGCTGGAGGGAAAGGTCGCCCTCGTGACGGGCTCGTCGAGCGGCAACGGTCGCGCCATCGCGCTGCGCTACGCGGCGGAGGGCGCGGCGGTGGTGTGCGCCGACATCGACCCGCTGCCGGTCCACGGCAGCTGGGAGGACGCCGTGCCGACGCACGAGGCGATCGAGCAGGCCGGCGGCCGCGCGCTCTGGGCCGCCTGCGATGTGGCCGACGGCGCGCAGGTCGGCGCCGCCGTGGAGGCCGCGATCGACGCCTTCGGCGGCCTCGACATCGCCGTCGCCAACGCGGGCATCTCGCCGAAGGCGCATCCCCTGCGCGACGAGCCGTGGGAGGACTACAGGCGGGTGCAGACGGTCAACGTCGACGGCGCCTGGTGGACCTGCCGCGAGGCCTCGCGAGCGATGGTCGGCCAGGGCCGTGGTGGCAGCATCATCACCCTCGCCTCGATCGCCGGGATCACGGGCGTGCAGACGGGACTGCACTACAACATGAGCAAGGGCGCGGTCGTGCAGCTGACGCGCACGCTGGCGATCGAGCTCGCCCCGGAGATGATCACCGTCAACGCGATCTGCCCCGGCTGGGTGCGCACCGCCATGACGCGTGACATGTGGGACGAGCCCGACCGCCTCGCCGACCTCGAGCGGCGGACGCCGATGGCCCGGCTGGGAGAGGTCGAGGATATCGCCGGCGCGGCCTTCTTCCTCGCCTCCGACGACAGCCGGTGGCTGACCGGCGCGATCCTCCCGGTCGACGGCGGCTACTCGGCGCTGTGACGGTGCTCCTCGACGACCCGCCACGGCTCGTGCGGGCCCGCTCCGACGTGGCGGTCTGGGAGGCCGGCGCCGGGGATCCCGTACTCGTGCTGCACGGCTTCCCCGACTGCCCGCAGGGGATGCGCCCACTCGTCGAGCGGCTCGCGGCCGCGGGATTCCGCTGCCTCGTGCCGAGCCTGCCGGGCTACGACCCCTCGGGGCCCGTCGACGACTACCGCACCGCAGCCGTCGCCGGCGACATGCTCGCCATCCTCGACGCCTACGGCCTCGACGCGTGCCCGGTCGTCGGACACGACTGGGGTGGCTGCGTGGCGCTCGACCTCGGCGCCGACCATCCTGATCGCGTGCGCCGCGTCGTCTCGCTCGCGATCCCCCACCCGGATGGCTTCGCCGCCCGGCGCCGCGACCTGCAGGAGCAGAAGACCGCGGCCTACGCCTGGATCCTCGCCTACTCGGGCGGCGCGGCCGAGCTGGCGGCCGACCCGGTCTGGCTGGACCAGATCCACGCGGAGTGGTCGCCGGGCCTCGAACGTGCCGAGTGGGAGCTGGTCAAGGAGGTGTTGGGCAGGCCCGGCGTCGGGGCTGCCGTGCACGGCTGGTACCGGGCCGACTTCGAGGCGTCTTCCTCGACGGGCGACGTGCGCGTGCCGACGCTGATCCTCCACGGCTCGGAGGACGGCTGCATCCGCCCGGCCTGCTTCCGCGGCTTCGCGGGCCGCTTTCCCGCCGGCCTCGAGCTCGAGGAACGACCCGGCGTCGGCCACTGGCTGCACGTCGAGGATCCCGACGGCGTCGCCGAGCGGGTCATCGCCTTCCTCAGGAGCCGCTGAGGAACTCGGCGAGCGTGCGGGCGGCCGGGTTCGGGCGCCGCGCAGGCAGGATCGCGAACCATTCTCGCGTCGGCGGCTCGGGGAGAACATCGAGGACGACCACCTGACCCGCGTCGATCTGCGGCTGCACGCTGATCAGCGGCACGAGGCCGACGCCGAGGCCGACCATCGCCGCCGCCGCGATCGCGCCGTTCGATCCGATGGTGGTGATCGGCGGGTCGATCTCGGCGCCGGCCAGGTACTCGTCGACGAGCCGACGGGTGCCCGAGGACTCCTCGCGCACGAGCCAGGTCTCGTGGGCGAGTTCGCCGAGCCGTACGCCGGCGCGCCCCGCCAGCGCGTGTTCCGGCGAGGCGACCACGACGTGGCGGTTCGGCCCCATCGGGAAGCCCTCGAAGCCGTCGTCGGGAGCGCGGCCGCCGATCCCGAGGTCTGCCTCGCGGGCGGCGAGGCGGCCGAGCACCTGCTCGCGGTTGCCGATCTCGAGCTGAATCGGGATCTCCGGATGCACCTCGCGGAAGCGACGCAGGAGCGGCGGGAGGAGCGACTCCGCGGCCGTGTAGACGGCGGCGATGCGCACCGTGGCCGAGGTCGCCTCGGCCGCGGTGCGGGCGAGGCGGGTGCCCTGGTCGAGCAGGCCGAGTGCCTCACGGGCGTGCGGCAACAGCGCCTCGCCGGCAGCGCTGAGCTTGAGGCCGCGACCCTCGCGCTCCGTCAACGGCACGCCGATCTCCTCGGCCAGCGCCGCGAGGCTGCCGGACACCGAGGGCTGCGAGATGCCGAGCGACTCCGCGGCCGCGCGCACCGAGCCGAACTCGGCGACGGCGATGAACGTGCGCAGCTGGGAAAGTGTCATAGCCACAAGGCTATGGATTACACACGATCTGCTGTTGGTTGTCCATGTATCGGAGACCACGGCCCCACGCGGCGAAACCGGATGGCCCTACTCGCGCGAAAGACGTCATGATCCGAGCATGGCTTCGACTCACCTCCCCGCGCGCGTCTGGCAGTTGCGCTTCACCGCGGCGCCCGTCCTCGCCTTCGCGCTGGTCGCCGTCAGCTGGGGACGCTACCCGTCGAACGCAGTCCTCGCCGGCCTCGCCGTGGTGCTGGTGCTCGCCGTGCTCGCCGCGGTGCACCACGCCGAGCTGATCGCCCTCAAGGTCGGCGAGCCCTACGGCTCGGTGATCCTCGCCGTCGCCGTGACCGTGATCGAGGCCGGGCTGATCGTGGTCCTGATGCTGAACTCGCCCGAGACGACGACGGGCCTCGCACGCGACGCGATCTTCGCGGCGGTGATGATCGCCATCAACGGCATCATCGGCGTGTCCCTCGTCGTGGCGACGCTGCGCGGCGGTCTCGCGTCGTTCAACGCGGAGGGCACGGGAGCGGCCCTCGCCGCCATCGCGACCCTGACGGTCCTCAGCCTCGTACTGCCGAACTTCACCACATCCGCGGCCGGGCCCGTCTTCACGACCCCGCAGCTCGTCTTCGCCGCCGCCGCCTCCCTGATCGTCTACATCGTCTTCGTCTTCGTCCAGAACGTCAGGCACCGCGACTTCTTCCTGCCGCCGGCCGACGCCGATCCGGGCCGCGACGCGCACATGGATCCCCCCAGCGGACGCCAGGCGACCTTCAGCGCGATCCTGCTCGCCCTCGCCCTCGTCGGCGTCGTCGGCCTGGCCAAGGCCACCGCGCCCCTGATCGAATCCGGTGTCGAATGGGCAGGCCTGCCCACTACCGTGATCGCCGTCGCGATCGCGCTCCTCGTCCTCCTGCCCGAGTCCCTGGCCGCAGTTCGGGCCAGCTCGCGCGGCCGCATCCAGACCAGCTTCAACCTCGGCTACGGCTCCGTCGTGGCCGCCGTCGGCCTGACCATCCCGACGGTGGCGATCATCAGCCTGATCCTCGACCTCGACCTCGAACTCGGTCTGACCACCGCGGAGATCGCGCTGCTGGCGCTGACCCTGTTCGTCAGCGCCCTCACGGTCGCGCCGGGCCGTGCGACGATGCGCGAGGGCACGATGCACCTGGCGAGCTTCGCCGGATTCATCATCTTCGTGCTCAACCCCTGATCGGATCGAGTCCGGCCAGCGCACTGCGATCATCCCCGGATGACCGCTCTGCTCGGACTCGCGACGGCCGTCTCGTGGGCGTTCTCGAACCTCTACACGCACCGCCTGTCGCGGCTCGCGCTGCCCCGCGCGGTCGTGATGGCCGGGATCATCGCCGTCGCGGTGGCCTGCCTCGCGCCGGCCGCGCTGGTCGCCGATCGGCTCGAGGGCCCGTGGACGGCTGCGGGGCTCGCATGGCCCGTTGCCGCCGGAGCCTTCGGGGTGGCGGCCCTGTTCCTGCTGGTGCGAGCGCTCGGCGTCGGCAGCCTCAGCGTGGTCGCCCCCATCATCGCCCTCGAGGGCGGCATCGCGGTGATCCTCGCGATCATCATCGGCGAGCGTCCGAGTCCCCTGCAACTCGTGCTGATGACGGTGGCCGTGGTCGGCGCCGCGCTCGTCTCCATGGAGCCCGGCCGGCGGACCGCGGCCGGCGCACTCCCCGCCGCCCTGTCGGCGTTCTTCTTCGCCGCCGCCTGGGTCAGCATCGGGATGTCGGAACTGCCCGCCCTGACCACCGTGGCCGTGACTCGCACGACCAGCTTCCTCCTGCTCGTGCCGGTCGTGCTGATGGCCGGGCGCGCGGCCATCCCCCCGCGGTCCTCGATCCGGCCCTTCG
>JBMTER010000129.1:0-4772 GCA_049433345.1 Gaiellales bacterium
GCAGCCCCGACGGCGGCGTCATCGCCGACTACACCGGGGCGATCGGGGGCCCCGAGGCCCTCCATGCCTGGCTCGGCTCGGTGCCGGGCGTGGTCGACCACGGGCTGTTCCCGCCGTCGATGGTCTCCGAGGTGATCGTCGGCCGGGGTGAGACGGCCGAACGCCTCACGCGCCTGATCTGAGCCCGGCGGCTCAGCGGCCGAGCCGCGGGCCGCGCGCGTCGTGCTCGAGCTCGAAGGCGCCCGACTGGGCGTCGGGCTCGACGTCGAGGTCCGCCACCACGGCCGCGATCGTCGCGTAGAGGCCGACGACGAGGTGCAGCTCGACGACCTGGCGCAGGCCGATCGCGTCGCGCAGGGCCGCGAACGCCGCGTCGTCGGTGCGCCGGCGCTCCAGCAGCGCCGGCACGGCCTCGAGGAGCAGCCGATCGGCGGCGGGGAAGTCGGCCGCGGCGAGCTCGCCCGCGTCGATCGCGAGGATCTCGTCGTCGGTGATCCCGACCATCCGCGCCACCTCGACGTGATGCATCCACTCGTAGTCGGAGCCGACCAGGCGCGCGGTGCGCAGGATCGCGAGCTCGCGCCGGCGCGGGGAGAGCTCGGCGTCGTTCCAGAGGCTCGCGGTAAGCGCCATCAGCGGCGCGAACGCCGCATCGGCGTGCGCGAGCGCCTGGAAGACGTTGTTGGCGGGCAGCGCCGCGAGCGCGTCGCGCGTCGCCGGCGACAGTCCGTCGGGATCTGGGTGGGGAGCGCGCGCCATCGGCGCCGGCATCCTCGCAGACGCTGGCGGCATGGAACCCCCCGAGACCACAATTCCTTACGCAATTGATAAAGTAAGGACAATCGTGCCGGAGCCCCTCAACCACCCGAAGCGCACGCGCGGATACGGCGCCGCCGTGGTCGCGCGGATGACCAGCAAGGGACAGCTGACCGTGCCGAAGGCCGTGCGCGAGTTCATGGACCTGCAAGCCGGGGACGCCGTGATCATCTCGATGCTCGGCGAGAAGGTGACGATCGAACGGTGCCCGCGTCCCGGCGAGACGGAGGTGCCGGAGGTGCCCGAGCAGATCCGGCGCATGACCGACGACGAGCGCCAGCGCCTGATCGACGAGGGCCGCCGCCGAGAGTGGGAGGCCGAGGTGCGCCGCGAGCCCCCGGCATGGCGGCGCGAGGACGAGGAGCCCGCGTGAGCGCCTACCTGGACACGAACGTCCTGATCCGCCACATCACCCGCGACGACCCCGCTCCGGCTCGACGCGCCACCCGCCTCCTCGGCCGCGGGACGACGCTGATCCTCACCCCGGTCGTCTTCCTCGAGACCGCGTTCGTGCTGCGCACGGTCTACGGCTATCCGCGGGAGCTGATCGCCCGGATCCTCAAGGAGGTCCTCGCGATGCCGACGATCAGGACGGACTCCGAGCTCCTCGCGACCGCGCTGCAGCTGCACGTCCAGCGCGGCTGCGGCCTTCCCGACGCGGTCATCGCGGCCCACGCGCTGGTCGACGGGCCACCCGTGGTGGCCTCATTCGACCGCGGCCTCGACCGCGTCCCCGGCCTCGAACGCGTGGCCCCGTAGGCCCGTTCGCAAGAATGCCCCCGTCCGAACGGAGGGGGATGGCGATGGCCGAGCAGATGATCCGCATCACAAGCGGCGACGTGGAGTTCCTGGCGCGCATGGAACCCGAGAAGGCCCCGCTGACGTGCAAGGCGTTCCTCGAGCTCCTGCCGTACGAGCAGAAGCTGATCCACGTGCGCTGGAGCGGCGAGTCCTGCTGGATCTCACTCGGCGACTTCGACCTCGGGGTGCCGTTCGAGGACGCCACCAGCCACCCCGCTCCCGGTGAGATCCTCTGGTACCCGGGCGGCATCTCCGAGTGCGAGCTCCTGTTCCCCTACGGACCGTGCTGCTTCGCGTCGAAGGCGGGCCAGCTCGCGGGCAATCACTTCCTCACGATCGTCGAGGGCAAGGAGAAGCTGCACGCGTTCGGCGCCAGCACGCTGCAGGTGGGTGCGCTGCCGATCCGCTTCGAGCTCGCCTGACCCGGCAGCCTCCCGACGAGGCGGATCGCGAACATCCGGGGCCACAGCTTCCCCGTCACGACCATCTGCCCCGTGACGGGATCGCGCGCGATCCCGTTCAGGACCTCACCGCGTCCACCGAGGCGCTGACGCAGCCGCGTCAGGTCGAGCCACGCCCGCACGCGGCCCGTGGCGGGATCGATCAGCGCGATGCGGTCGGACGGCCAGACATTGGCCCAGACCACGCCGTCGCGGTACTCGAGCTCGTTGAGACGCGCGACCCGGGAGAATCCGTCGCGCACCTCCACCGTCCGCCGCACCGCGAGCGTGGTCGGATCGAGGAAGCGCAGCGTGGCCGAGCCATCCGAGGCGATCAGGGACGAGCCGTCAGTGGTCAGCCCCCAGCCCTCGCGCGCGTAGGCCGAGGAGCCGCGAGCGGTGAGCGTCCGGGGCGCCCAGAACAGCACCCGCCCGTCGAGCCAGGTCAGCTGGATCGCACGACCGCCGTGGACGGTGAGCCCCTCGCCGAACAGGCGCCGCGACAGGACGACTCGCTTGAGCACGCGCCCCGTGCGGGGGTCGACACGGCGCACGCTCGACGCGCCGTAGAGGCCGGTGCTCTCGAGCAGCACCCCCTGGTGGGCGACGAGGCCCTGCGTGAAGGCCTTCGGATCGTGCGGGCGCTCGCCGAGAAGCCGCCACGCGACCGTCGGCGCGGCCGTCGCGGGCGCCGCCCCCACGAGCAGCGCGAGCACCGCCAGGACCACGAACGGTGCGCCAGGTCGCATGCGCCCAACGTACCAGCGCGAAGGCATCGGGATCAGCGCACGGGCAACGACGACGGCGCGACGCTGCCGGCGACCACCTCGATCAGGGTCGGACGGTCCGCGGCGAACGCCTCGGCGGCCAGCGTCGGCAGCTCGTCGAGCGACCCCGCCCGGACCGCGCGACAGCCGAAGCCCTCGGCGATCCGCAGGTAGTCGTGCGCGGAGGTGTCGACGCCGACGGGCGGCACGTCGGCGCGCTCCATCGAGTCGAGGATCTCGCCGTAGCCGTGGTTGTTCCACAGCACGATCGCGAGCGGCAGGCCCTCGTCGACCGCCGTGGCGAGCTCCTGGACCGTGAACAGGAAGCCGCCGTCGCCGGCGAGGGCCATCACCGGCCGCTCGGGTGCGCCGAGCTTCGCGCCGATCGCCATCGGCAGCGCCGGCCCGAGCGTGCCGAAGCCGCCGTACGGCAGGTAGGCGTTCGGCCGGGTCGAACGCCACAGGTGCGCCGCGGCGTAGGCGGGCTGCGTCGAGTCGACGGCGAGGACGCCGTCCTCCGGGAGCGCCCGCTCGAGTGTCTCCACGACCTCCCGGAACGCCTCCATGTCCTGCCAGCCGGCCGGATCGTCCCTCAGCGCCCGCGCGCGCTCGTCGCCGCCGGCCCCGTCGCGTCCGCGCTCGGCGAGCGCTGCCTCGAGCGCGGCCATCGCCCGCGCCGCATCGGCGTGGATCGCGACGCGCGCCGGCCGGCGCTTCTGCAACTGGCCGGGATCGATGTCGATGCGGATCAGGCTGCCCGCGAAGTCCGGTGGGGCGAAGCCCGGCGCGTAGAAGTAGTCCGTCTCCGAGAACTCCGTCCCCACCGCCACGACCGCGTCGGCGGTGGCGAGCGCGTCGTACACGGGGCCCACCGTCGCGGTCGCGCCGAGACCGAGCGGGTGCGCGTCGGGCACGATGCCGCGCCCGGCGATCGTCGACGTGGCGGGGGCACCGAGGCGCTCCGCCAGCGCGATCGCCTCGGCCTGGGCGCTCGCGGCGCCGCCGCCGAGGAGCAGCATCGGCCGCTCTGCCGCGGCGAGCAGGTCGGCGGCCTCCGCGATCAGCGCCGGATCGGGTGCAGGCGACTCGGAGCGATCCGGCAGGCGCTCGTCGCCCGCGGCGGGCATCGACAGGACGTCGATCGGGATGCTGATGTGGACCGGCCGCGGCCGGCGCGCCGTGAGGGCCTCCCAGGCGCGGGCGAAGGCATCCGGCAGCTCGGCGGGGTCCGCCACCTCGATCGTGAGGCCCGTGATGGTGGCCATGAAGGCGGGCTGGTCGGGCAGATCATGCAGCGCGCCGTGGCCCTGCCGCGCGTCGGCGGTCTGGGTGTCGCTCGACAGGACGAGCACGGGCAGCGAGTCGTGGTGGGCCGTGGCGAGGGCCGTGGCGGCGTTCGTCAGGCCGGCGCCGGTGATCAGGATGCAGACGCCGGGCCTTCCCGTCACGCGCGCGTAGCCACAGGCCATGTAGCCGGCGCCCTGCTCGTGGCGGGGCGTGACGTGGCGGATCGGCGAGTCCGCGAGACCGCGGTAGTACTCGAGGGTATGCACGCCCGGAATCCCGAAAGCGGTGTCCGCTCCGTACTGCTCGAGCAGGCGGATCGCCGCCTCGCCGCAGGTCGCCATCGTCCCTCCCCGGTCGGGTGAACCCTACCGGGGAAGGCTACCGCGCTACGCGCGCGCGGCTCGGCGTCACCACCACGCGATTCGAGACCGCCGAGGCCCCGCCGGGCCCGACGGCCTTCACGCGGAACACCGCGCGACCGTTCGCGGGCACGCGCAGGCGCGGCGTCGAGTCGAGGGTGGACATGACGAGGCGGCGCCCCCGGTAGATGCGGTACTTGGTGCCGGGAGCCCCCTTCAGCCGCAGCTGGACGGCGCCCCTCAGCCGACGCCCCGCCGGCCCCCCCCGCGGCCGGCGCGTTCGTCGGGTCGGCCTCCACGAA
>JBMTER010000130.1:0-4746 GCA_049433345.1 Gaiellales bacterium
CGCCAAGACGACCACGGCCGTGAACGTCGCGGCCTGCCTCGCCGAGGCCGGCGCGCGCGTCCTGCTCGTCGACTTCGATCCGCAGGCGAACGCGACCACCGGCCTCGGCCACCGCCCGCCGCGTGGCCGTTCGACCTACGAGGTCCTGCACGGGCTCCCGCTCGAGGACGTCGTGATCCCGTCCGGCGTGCCGAACCTGGATCTCGCGCCGGCCCACCCGGATCTGGCCGCCGCCGCCGTCGAGCTGCCGGACCGCGAGGATCGCGAGCAGCTGCTCGGCCGCGCGCTCGCCGAGGTCGACGACCGCTACCCGTTCGTCCTCGTCGACTGCCCGCCGGCGCTCGGGATGCTGACCGTCAACGCCCTCGCCGCGGCCAACCGCCTGATCGTCCCCGTGCAGTGCGAGTACTACGCCCTCGAGGGCCTGGCGCAGCTGCTCGAGACCGTCGAGATCGTACGTGCGCGCATCAACCCGCACCTGCAGCTGTCGGGCCTGCTCCTGACCATGCACGACGGCCGCACGCGGCTCGCGCAGGACGTCGCCTCCGAGGTGCGGGAGCACTTCGGCAGCAAGGTCTTCGACTCCGTGATCCCCCGCTCCGTGCGTCTCGCCGAGGCGCCGTCGCACGGACGGCCGATCTCCCAGTTCGACCCGCGTTCGGCAGGGGCCGACGCGTACTACCGACTTGCCCTGGAGGTGGTTGAGCGTGGCTAGGCAGAGCGGGCTCGGGCGCGGCCTCAACGCGCTCCTCGATCCGACGGGCGGCGAGCCGACCCTCGTCACCCTCCCCATCGACCAGGTCCAGCCGAACCCGCGCCAGCCGCGGCGCGCGTTCGACCAGGAGGCCCTCGACGACCTCGCGCGCTCGGTCGCGCAGGAGGGCATCATGCAGCCGATCCTCGTGCGCTCCGCGCCCGACGGTCGCTACGAGATCATCGCCGGCGAGCGCCGCTGGCGGGCCGCCCGGCAGGCCGGCCTGACGACCGTGCCCGCGATCGTCCGCCGTGCCGACGAGCGCCAGACCCTGATCCTCGCGCTCGTCGAGAACGTCGTGCGTGAGGATCTCAACCCGGTCGAGACGGCCCGCGGCTACGCGGCGCTGATCGACGAGCTCGACCTCACGCCGACCGAGGTCGCCGACCGCGTGGGTCGCAGCCGGCCGGCGGTCGCGAACGCGCTGCGCCTGCTCGAGCTGCCGGACGACGTGCTCGACCTCGTCGCCGCCGGCACCCTCAGCGAGGGCCATGGGCGCGCGATCCTGCAGGAGCCCGATCACGAGCGCCGCCGCCAGCTGGCGAAGCGCGCGGTCGCCGACGGCCTGTCGGTGCGGCAGGTCGAGGCGCTCGCGCGCACGGCGCCCGCCGCGCGCCGCGCGCCACGCGTCGTGCAGGGCGGATCCGCCGGCTGGTTCGACCACGACCTGGCGGCGGCGGCGACGGACGCCTGCTTCCGGGCGCTCGGGATGGTCGGCCGCGTGACGCCGACCCGCGACGGCTGCCGACTCGAGATCCGGATCCGCTCGCACGAGCAGCTCGAGGACCTCGTGGCCCGGCTGCAGGAGCACGAGGGCGGGGCGGGCCGACAGGAACGCGCGGCCTAGTTCGTAACATTAGCCACAAGTTCCGGATCTCGGGGAGCTCCCCCGCAGATCGCAGCCGAGCCTAGGATCGGGTGCGATGCCGCGTCTCCCCGTCGTCGCGCTCGTCGCCCTCGGCTTCGCGGTCTGCGCCGCCTCCGCCGCCGGGCCCGCAGCCACCGGCAGCCTCTCGCCGGCCCCCGATCAGACCCTCGGCAGGCCACCGTCGACCATCCACGTCGTCTTCGGCGAACGGGTCGGCGTCGGGCGCGACGCGCTGCGCCTGATCGATGCCACCGGCCGGTCGCGCGGTGGCATCGCGCGATTGAGCGGCCGCCAGTTGACGGTGCGCGTGCGGGGCACGCTCGGGCCGGGACGCTACGGCTACGCCTACACCGCGACCAGCGCGGACGGGCACGTGATCCGCCGGGCCGTGGCCTTCGCCGTCCGCAGCCGCACCCCGCCGGCGCGGTCGCTCACCCTCCGGCTGTCGGGCCAGCGGCTGTCGCTGTCGGGCGCTCGGGTCGGCGTGCGCACACTGCGGCTGTGGGGCGGCCTCGAGGAGGGCACCGCCGAATGGCGCCACCCGTTCCTGCCCGCGCCCCTCACCTGGACCTTCGCCGACGGACGGGCCCGGGGGATGCTGCCGTTTCCCGGCACGTACCGGCTGACGGTCCGCGCCCTGACGGACGGCTTCAGCGAGCGCATCGTCAGCGGCACGGTGACCATCGCGAGGTAGACCCCGCCTCGTATAGGATCCCGCTCGCCGGGCGATTAGCTCAGTCGGTTAGAGCGCCTCTCTGATAAGGAGGAGGTCCCTGGTTCGAATCCAGGATCGCCCACTCGGGGTGCCGGCAGCCGGCCACGGGGCCGGCCCATCCGCCAGACTGCAGCCATGACCGCGCCTCGCACCGTCGCCATCACCGGGATCGGCATCGTCGGGCCGACCGGCAACGGCCACGAGGCCCTGTGGTCGTCGCTGATGGAGCACCGCTCCGGCGTGGTCCGCCTCGAGGGCGAGCAGTACGAGGGACTCCCGGCCCGCCACGCGGCGCCGATCGCCGACTTCGACCTCGCGCCGTTCATCGACAAGCGCGCCGCGCGGCGCATGGGCCGCTTCGCCCAGTTCGCGCTGGTCGCCAGCGACCTCGCGCTCGCCGATGCCGGCCTCGGCGACATCGCCGGACCGCGCACGGGGATCACGATCCACACGGGTGCCGGCGGGATCCCCGAGGGTGACGAGGAGGTCCTCAGGCGCCAGCACGACCCGAGCCGCATGGGCCCGCTCTACGTGCCGCTCGTGTCCGGCAACATGGCCGCCGCCAACGCCTCCATCAAGTACGGCGTGACGGGGCCCGTGACGGCCGGGGTGGGGGCCTGCGCGGCCGGCACCATCGCCGTCGCCGAGGGCTTCCACACGCTGCAGCGCGGTGACGTCGACCTGATGCTCGCCGGCGCGTCCGACGCCGCGCTGACCCCGTACCTGATGTCCAGCCTCGCCAATGCGGGCGCCCTGTCCACCGCCGAGGGCGACCCGGCGACCCTCTCCCGGCCCTTCGACCGCGACCGCACCGGGTTCATCCCGGCGGAGGGCGCGGCGATGCTGGTGCTCGAGCCGCTCGAAGCGGCTGAGGCCCGCGGCGCCCACGTCTACGCGACGATCGCCGCCGTGGCGGTCACCTGCGATGCGTACCACGTCACCGCACCCGACCCCGACGGCGCCGGTGCCGAGCTCGCACTGCGCGGGGCGCTCAGCCGTTCCGGCATGGATGCGGGCGAGATCGGCGCCGTCATCGCCCACGGCACGGGCACCCAGTTGAACGACGCCAGCGAGGCCGCCGCCGTGGCGCGCGTGCTCGGCGCGGGCGACACCACTCCGCTCGTGACCGCGCCGAAGGCCGTCCTCGGCCACGGGCTCGGCGCCGCGGGCGCGTTCAGCGTGGCGATCGGGGCGCTCGTCGCCGACAAGGGCGAGGTGCCGCCGGTGATGAACCTGGACAATCCCGACCCGGCCTGCGCCATCCACCTCGTCCGGGGCGCGGCCGCCCCGCTGACCGGCCCGGGCGTGATGGTCGATGCCTTCGGCTTCGGCGGGCAGAACGCGGTCGTCGCGCTGCGGCGCGCCTAGACTGGGCCCCATGCAGGAGATGGTCGTCTACGGCGTGTCGTTCGACATGGTCGGCAAGCAGCCGATCGTGCTGCTCAAGACCGCCATGGGCAACCGCTTCCTGCCGATCTGGATCGGCCATCCGGAAGCCGCCGCGATCCTCGCCAAGCTGCAGGACACCGAGGCACCCCGGCCGATGACGCACGATCTGTTCTCGACGGCGCTCGGGGAGCTCGACGCCGAGGTGGTCAAGATCAGCGTGGTCGAGATGCGCGACAGCACCTTCTACGCCCGCGTCGTCCTGCGGCGCGGCGGCGAGGAGGTCGAGCTCGACGCGCGCCCCTCGGACGCCATCGCGCTCGCGCTGCGCGCCAAGGCGCCGATCTACGCCGCCGACGAGGTCATCGCCGAGAGCGCGATTCAGATGGAGGACGAGGAGACCGAGGCGGCGCAGGCCGACCCCGAGCAGCTCGTCGAGGACTTCCGGCAGTTCCTGGACGAGGTGCGTCCGGACGAGTTCGGCGACGACGGCTGATCAGACGTCGCGCAGCCGCGCGACCTCGCGCAGCGTCGCATCGATGATCGAGCGCCAGAGGACCGCCACCTCGTCGTTCGACAGCGGGCCCTTGTTGCAGCGCTGCAGGTACTGCGTGAGCCAGTCCTCGCGCGCCGGATCGACCGCGTCGTAGCCCTGCTCCGCCTTGTAGTCATGCAGCTTGCGCACGGTCGCGATGCGCTTGTTGAGCGCCTCGAGGATCGCCAGATCGGTGTCGGTGATCTGGTTGCGGAACTGCTCGACGATCGGATCGCTGGACTGGTCGGGCACGCGTCTTCCCTCCGGGCTGGACGCGCGGACCATACCGGAGGACGGGTGGCTAGGTGGCCAGCAGGTAGGCGAACGCGAGCCCGTTGTTGGCGGCGTGGAGCACGATCGGCGGCCAGATCGACCGCGTCCGCAGGCGCAGCAGCCCGAGGATCAGGCCGAGGGCGAACAGGGTGGGGAAGGCGTCGGGCTGGAAGTGCACCAGCCCGAACGCCCCGGCGGAGACGATCACGGCCGCC
>JBMTER010000131.1:0-4743 GCA_049433345.1 Gaiellales bacterium
AGCAGCACGAGCAGGGGCAGGGCGAGGCGGCGGATCATCGGCGGTCCCCCAGGAGCAGGACGAGGCCGGCGAGCGCGGCGAAGACGAGCAGCACGGCGACGATCACGATGCCGACGCCGAGGAAGACGGGGAACAGCGCGACGAGCGACTGGCCGAGCGCGATCGCCCACGTCAGCTGGCGCAGCGGATACGGGAGCCAGCGGCCCGCGACGACGTGGAGGAACACGGCGAGGATCGCGATCGCGAGCAGCGCGATCCACGAGCGCAGGAGATCACCCGGCGCGAGACCGAGGGCGAGCAGCTCGACGATCGCGAGGCCCAGCGCGAGCTTCGCCCGATGGCGCCTGAGCCACGACGGCGGCGCGCCGCCGGACGGCGGCGGGGCGCCGTAGGAGACCGGGCGCACGGAGACGCCCCGGACGTCGGCCGGGTCGACCTCTATCCGCCGCTGCCCGTTCCCAGTGTCGCCGTCTGCGTCCATCGCGCGTCCGGGAGCATTCCCGCTGCGCGCTCCGCCTCCTGCCCCGACGGGAAGACCCCGAAGACGCACGATCCCGAGCCGGAGACGGCAGCGACCAGCGCTCCCTGACCCATCATGCCCTCGCGCAGGGACCGGCAGGCGGGCTCGAGCTCCTCTGCGGGTACGGCGAGGTCGTTCTCCACGAGGGCACACAGCTCGTCGAGGGTGCCCGGCAGCGCGACCCGTTCGGGCAGGGGCCGCCCGTCGGGGCGGTAGCGGCGGTACACGTCGCGCGTGGCGAGCGGGCGCCCCGGGTGGGCGAGCAGGAGGTGCGCGCGCGGGAGCGCTCCGAGCACCTCGACGCGGTCGCCACGTCCGCGTGCGAGCGTGGCCTCGTCGTGGAGGAGCGCGGGCACGTCCGAGCCGACGAGCGCGCCGATCCGCTCGAGCTCGCCGACGGGCAGGGGCGCGGGCAGCAGGTCGTTGGCGCAGCGCAGCGCGGCCGCCGCGTCGGCCGAGCCGCCGCCGAGGCCCGCGCCGTGCGGGATGCGCTTGTCGATGTGGACGTGGAAGCCCGCAGCGTGGCCGGCGGCCCGGCACAGCTCCTCGAGGGCACGCGTGACGAGCGTGTCGCCGCCGGGGAGAGCCGGGCAGTCGACGAGGACGCGGGGCGCCGTGCCGATCAGGAGCACGTCGGCGAGATCGACGCGGGCGATCAGCGTCACGAGCTCGTGGTACCCGTCGGGGCGCGTCGGGCCGACCCGCAGGACGAGGTTGACCTTGGCGCAGGCGCGCACGACCTCGCCCGACGCGCTCACGCGGCCACCTCGGCCGCGAGGGCGGCGAGCAGCGGCGGCCAGCCGGCCGGATCGATCGCCTCCGCCCGAATCCGGGCATCGCGGCCGGTGGCGGCGAGCACGGCCTCCGTCTGCGCGCGCGTCGCGATTCCGCCCAGCTGCAGGCCGTTGGCGAGGGTCTTGCGGCGGTGCCGGAAGCCGGCGTGCACCAGCCGCACGAGCTCCGGCCAGGTGGGTGCGAGCTCCGGCCAGGCGGCATGCCGGCGGAAGGCGACCAGCGCGGAGTCGACGCGCGGCGGCGGGTCGAAGACGTGGCGGCCGACGGGGTGGAGGTCGGTGCGCTCGCAGGCGAGGCGTACGAGGACGCTGACGGCGCCGTAGGCGGGCGTCGATGGCTCCGCGAAGAGCCGGTCGGCGATCTCGCGCTGCACCATCACGCACCAGCGGTCCACGTGCGGGAGCTCCGCGATCGAGCGCACGATCAGGGGCGTGGCGACGCTGTAGGGGAGGTTGGCGACGAAGGCGGTCGGGGCGGGGTCGAGCGCGGCGAGGTCGACCTGCATCGCGTCGGCCCATGTCACGTGCACGTTCGGGTGCGTCGCGAGGACGGGCGCGAGCGCCGGCTCGAGCGAGCGGTCGATCTCGATCGCCTGCACCTGCGCGGCCGCCTCGGCGAGCTCGCGGGTGAGGATGCCGCGGCCCGGCCCGACCTCGAGCACGACGTCGTCGGGGCGCACGCCGGCGCGGTCGATCGCGACGCGGGCGAGGTTCGGGTCGGTCAGGAAGTGCTGGCCGTGCGGTGCGCTCATGCGGGCAGAGCGTACGCCCGCGCGGCGTTCCCCCGCACCTGCGCGGCGAGGTCGGCGGGCTCCTGGCCACGCACGAGCGCGACGGCGCGCAGGGTGTCCATCACGTAGGCGGGCTCGTTCGGGGTGCCGCGGTGCGGGACGGGCGCCAGGTACGGGGCGTCGGTCTCGAGCAGGATCCGGTCGACGGGGCAGCGCGCCGCGGCGTGCAGCAGATCGTGGGCCTTCGGATAGGTGGCGTTGCCCGCGAAGGAGCACCACCAGCCGAGGTCGATCGCCTCGTCGAGCCGGGCCGGCACGGAGAAGCAGTGCAGGATCACGCGCGCGGGCCCCTCGTCGGCGAGCAGCCGGAAGCAGTCGTCGTCGGCGTCGCGGCAGTGGATCACCACGGCCATGTCGAGCTCGCGGGCGATCGCGAGCTGGCGGCGGAACGCGTCGAGCTGGACGTCGTAGGCGACGTGGTCGCGGAAGCGGTCGAGGCCGGTCTCGCCGATCGCCACGCAGCGCGGATGCGCGGCGCGCGCGCGGATCAGCGCCTCGAGCTCGTCCGACCACTGGTCGGCGGAGTTCGGATGCAGGCCGGCGGTGGTCCAGACGCCCGGCTCGTCGAGGAGCGGGGTGACGGCGGCCATCTCGTCGGCGCTCGACCCGATCGTGACGACCTCGTCGACGCCGGCCGCCCGCGCTCGGGCGAGGACCTCGAGCGGCGGGTCGGCGCAGCTCGTCAGGTGGGTGTGGCAGTCGATCAGGTCGGCTCGCCCCCGAGCGGCTCCTCGCCCCGGGGGAAGAGCGGTCCCTCGCCGGCCACCTCGGCGCGCGCGGCCAGCCGGCCGGCGACGACCTCGTCCCAGCCGAGCGCGTCCCCGGCGCCGACCGCGGCGAGGATGCGGGGCGCCGACGCGGGGAGGAACGCGGCGAGCAGGATCGCGCAGGCGCGCGTGCCGTCGGCGAGGGTGTAGAGGACGTCGGCCAGCTCAATCGCCCGGGCCGGGTCCTTGGCGAGGGTCCAGGGCGCTCGCTCCTCGACCAGGCGGTTGAGGGCGCGCACCACCTCCCAGGCGGCCGCGAGGGCCTCGGTCAGCTCCATCTCGGCCGTGTGGCGTCCGACGGCCTCGCGGGCCGTCTCGACCGCGGCGGCGATGCCGGCGTCGCAGGAGCCCGCGGGCACCCGGCCGTCCGTGTACTTGCCGATCATCGCGACGACGCGGTTGACGAGGTTGCCGAGGTCGTTCGCGAGCTCCGCGTGGTAGCGCTCGTGGACGGCGTCGTACGAGATGCCGCCGTCGCCGCCGAAGCGCACGTCGCGCAGCAGGTAGTAGCGCAGCGCGTCGACGCCGTACGCCTCGATCACCCGGAACGGGTCGAGCACGTTGCCGACGGACTTCGACATCTTCGCGTCGCGCACCGTCAGGTAGCCGTGGATCATCAGTCGCTCGGGCAGCTCCATGCCGGCGCCCATCAGCATCGCCGGCCAGATCACCGCGTGGAACTTGAGGATGTCCTTGGCGAGCAGCTGCCAGCGCGGCGGCCAGTAGCGCGGCGCGAGGTCCTCGCCGGGACGCGCGTAGCTCATCGCCGAGCGGTAGTTGAGGAGCGCGTCGAACCAGACGTAGCAGGTCTGGTCGGTCGCCCACGGGAGCGGCACGCCCCACTCGATCGAGGCGCGCGACAACGACACGTCCTCGAGGCCGCCGGCGATGAAGGCGCGCGCCTCGTTGAAGCGCGACTGCGGGCTGACGAAGCCGGGGTGCGCGTCGTAGTGCGCGAGCAGCGGCTCCTGGAAGGCGCTGAGCCGGAAGAACCAGTTGGACTCCTGCAGCCACTCGGGCTGCGTCCCGTGGTCGGGGCAGAGCCCGTCCACGAGGTCGTCCTCCTTGTAGAACGCCTCGCAGCCCGTGCAGTAGAGGCCCTCGTAGACGCCCTCGTAGACGTGCCCGTTGTCCTTGAGGGTCTGCAGGAACGACTGCACGTACGCGATGTGGCCGGGGTCCGTCGTGCGGATGAAGAAGTCGGGCGACGCCGCCACGTCGTCGGTCATGCGCCGGAACGCCGCCGAGTTGCGGTCGACGAAGGCCTGCGGGGTCATCCCGAGGTCGGCGGCGACGCGCGCGTTCTTGTCGCCGTGCTCGTCAGTGCCGGTCAGGAAGAAGACGTCCTCGCCGCGCTGGCGCATGTGCCGCGCGTACGTGTCGGCCGCGATCGTCGTGTAGGCGTGGCCGAGGTGCGGCTGCGCGTTGACGTAGTAGATCGGCGTCGTCAGGAAGGCGGAGGACACGGCCGAAGGGTATCCGCCCTCGCCGTCCGGCCCGCGCACCTACGGCCGGTAGAGGTCACGGGCGCTGCGCCCCGTCAGCTGCGCCACGAGTCGCGCCGCATCCTTGGCGCCGAGACCGCGTTCGCGCAGCTCGGCCAGGGCGGCCTCGACGTCGCGGTCGGAGACCGGCGTCGCCGTCACGGTTCCCAGCACGAGCGCGATCTCGCCCTTCGGCGCCGCGGCGAAGCGGGCCGCGAGTTCGGCCGCCGTGCCGCGGGCGACCTCCTCGTGCATCTTCGTCAGCTCGCGGCAGACCGCGACGGGCCGTGTCGGCTCGCGTTCGGCCACGAGCGCGAGGGTGGCGGGCAGCCGCTGCGGCGACTCGAAGGCCACGAGCGTCAGGCCCCAGCCGTCGGCCTCGTCGAG
>JBMTER010000132.1:0-4741 GCA_049433345.1 Gaiellales bacterium
ACGCCTGATGCGGCTCCGCCAGCTTGCGGGCTGCGCGACCACGACCCGCCTCCCGGCGACCGTCCCGGTCGCCTTCGGGCCGGGCGGGACGATGTCGGCGTTCCAGGTGCCGGTGGGGACGTCGACCTGGCAGGTCACCGCGACCCCGATCTCGGTGCAGCGCCGGACGAACTGCCGAGCGGCCGCTCGCTGCGTCGCGGGATCCCCGGGGCGATCAGCAGCCGATTAGGCTTCGCGGCATGGCAGGCAGGGCGAACGACGGCGGCACCGCGCCGCAGCCGGACGGGTCGGCGATCGAGGAGCGAACCGTCGGGAAGCGCACGGACGCCGCCCACGAGGTGCTCCTGAACACGGTCCGCGAGGCGCTCGCCAGCGCCGACCGCACGGACCTCGAGGCGGTCGCGGAATGGCTGCAGGCGCTCGCCGACGGCGCCTCGCCCGATGACCTGTCCCGGGTGGCGGAGGAGCTGGCCACCCCGAGCCCGTTGCGGTACGGCACGCCGCCTCTCGATCCCGACGACGTCCTCGTCGACCACTGGCGGCATGCCGTCTACCCGTACGCGAACCGGATGGGCCGCACGTCCTACGAGCAGCAGAAGTACCGCCTGCAGGTCGAGCTCCTCAAGCTGCAGGCGTGGGTCAAGGAGACCGGGGCGCGCGTCGTGATCCTCTTCGAGGGCCGCGACGCGGCCGGCAAGGGCGGCGCGATCAAGCGCTTCACCGAGAACCTCAACCCGCGCGGCGCGCGCGTCGTGGCGCTCGACCAGCCGAGCGAGGTCGAGCGCGGCCAGTGGTACTTCCAGCGCTACGTCCAGCACCTGCCGACCGCCGGCGAGATGGTCCTGTTCGACCGCTCCTGGTACAACCGCGCCGGCGTGGAGCGCGTGATGGGCTTCTGCACGGACGACGAGTACGACGAGTTCATGCGGCAGGCGCCGGAGTTCGAGCGCAACCTCGTGCGCAGCGGCACCTACCTGGTCAAGTTCTGGTTCTCGGTCAGCCGGGAGGAGCAGCAGCGCCGCTTCGCGGAGCGCCAGAACCACCCGCTCAAGCAGTGGAAGCTGTCGCCCATCGACCTCGCCTCGCTCGACAAGTGGGACGACTACACGACGGCGAAGGAGGCGATGTTCCTGCACACGGACATCGCCGAGGTGCCGTGGGTCGTCGTCAAGTCGGACTGCAAGAAGCGCGCCCGCCTCAACGCGATGCGCTACGTCCTGCACCGGATCCCCTACGCGGGCAAGGACCTCGACCGCATCGGCGATCTGGATCCCCTCATCGTCGGCCGCGCCAGCGTCGTCTACGAGGATGGCGCCCCGGACGGCGAGGCGCTGCTCTAGGGCTGCCGCTCCGACCCGCGCGGCAGACGCCGAGCGCGGATCAGTGCACGATGAACTTGAGCACGATCAGCGCGACGCCGAACGCGGCGTTGATCCCGACCGTGATCAGGGTGGCGCGGCGGCCGAGCCCGGCCGTGCGCGAGATCACGACGCCCCACGCGATCAGCTGGACGAGGCAGATCGAGACGCCGATCGTGCGGGCCATCGGCACGCCGACCAGGCCGACGGCGGCGAGCACGAGGGGCGCCATGGGCGTCAGCGCGGCCTGCGCGAGCGGCCATTCGTGAGCGAGCGCGTGGCGGGCGTGCGCCAACGAGACGTGCTCGCCCCGGCGCACGACGGTGCGCAGGAGCTCGACGTGGACGTGCGCGATCCAGAACACGAGCGCGGTGACCACGATCGTGGCGAGCATCGCGGTCGGGCTGCCCCCGACGGCTATCAACAGCGACGCCGCGAGGATGGGGCCGTAGACGGCGCTGGCCGCGTCGCCGGCACGGGCCGCGCCGGCAAGCGCCCAGCGCAGCGCCCGGGACTCGGACGTCACACCGGCGATGTCGGAAGCGGGGCGGGAAGAGGAGGGCCGGTCGGTCACGGCCGCGAGCGTACCCCGTCGTGGGGCCCGCCCGCCGCGGCTCGGATCCGGGCGCTGCGTTGGGTCAGTCCGCGAGCCCCTCGACCCCGGGGGTGGTGAAGGCGACCTCGTAGCCGCGGATGTCGTACGCGAAGACGCCGTGGGCGATGAACGGGTCGTCGCGCGTCCACGCCTCGAGCTCCTCGCGGCTCGCGGCCTTCGCGACGATCGCGCCGCCCACGCCGCCCTCCTCGAGCGCCCCGGCCAGGAAGTGGCCGGCGGCGACGTGCTCCTGCACCCACGCGACGTGGCCGTCGCGGAGCGGGTCGACCTCGTCGAGCGGGGCGGTGTAGCGGCCGAGGAGCAGGAACATCGGTGACCTCCGGATCGGGGCCCGCGGGGCGGGCCGGATGGCGCGACGGTATCAGGCCGGGACCGGTCGGCGCCGGCTGCGGCCGTGCCGGGCTGCGAAACGCCGCATGATGGCCTCCGCCACGCGCACACGGTCCGGCTGGGGCACCCTCTTCGCCGTCGTGGCCTTCGCCGAGGCGTTCACGTGGGCGGGCCTCCTGATCGGCATGGCGCTCAAGCACGTGACCGACACGACCGACGTCGGCGTCGCCGTCTTCGGCGCGCTGCACGGCGCGATGTTCCTCGTCTACCTGCCGGTCGCGCTGGTCTGCGCGTGGCGGCTGCGCTGGCCGGTCTGGGTCGCGCTCGTCGCGCTCGCCGTCGCCGTACCGCCGCTGACGACCCTCGTCTTCGAGGTGTGGGCGCGCCGGCGCGGCCTCCTCGCCGCGCGCTGAGCCGGGCTCAGCTCGAGAAGCCGAGCTGCTCGAGCAGCACCGGGTAGACCACGGCGGTGTCGCCCTCGGCCTGGGCCGGGTCGATGACGTCGTGCGGCAGGCCGAGCTCCTGCGCGAACACGTGGACGGCGACGTCCGCGCCGTTGTTCGCCCAGTCGCGCGCGAGGGCCTGCGCCTGGCCGTTGTCGATCTGGTTGTCGTTGAGGTTCCAGTCGATCGCGAGAAGACGAACCGCCGGCGGGGTCGCGGCGGATTGCGCCCGCACGTCCGCGCCGAGGCGGTACATCGCGACGAGGCCGCGCGTCGTCTCGCCGTTGTAGGCGTGGGTGATGCTCGCCTTGTCGGAACCGGGCAGCGTGATGCTCGGCAGGTGCCCGAACAGGTTGATGAACCCGGTCGTCACCCACGGCGGTCCGACCGGCAGGGTCAAAGCCGGCGCGATCACCACGGTGCGCTCCATCTCGGGGCGGTTCTGGGCGATCCACGCCGTGACCACACCACCCATCGACAGGCCCATCACGCGTGGCTGCTGGCCGAGGCCGGCGGCGAGGTCGGCCGCGGTGTCGCCGTAGGCGCGCAGCTCCTGCGGGGTCAGCGCGGCGAGGTTCGAGACGTCACCGATGGCGGCGCCGTCGGCGCTCGCGAGTCCGTGGTGCGGGACCCGCAGGATCAGCACGTTGGCGCCCTGCGCGTGCACCGTCTCGGCGAATTCGAGCCACTGCTTCGGGCAGTTCGTCAGGCCGTGCACCAGCACCACCGACACGTCGGTCTGGCGGCCGTGGTCGAGAAGGCGCGAACGGCACTCGCCGTAGACGCCGATCCGTTCCTCCTCGGCCGCGATCGCGTCGAAGCGGGCCTTCGCGGCCGCGTGGTCGGGCGCCGGGTCGGGGCGGGGGGAGAGGTCCACGGACCCGACGGGTACCACGGCCAGCGCGACGACGGCGGCGACGAGCAGAGCGAGGACGGCGCCAACGGCGAGCAGGATGCGGCGCCCGGTCGAGCGCCTCGGTCCGGGTCCGGCCCTCATCGAGTGCGACCGTACCAGACCTCGGCTGCGGCGCGGGCGGCCCCTCGCGGCGGGGGCGGGCGGCGCGAGCGGCGGGACCGGGATTCGAACCCGGGGTCCTGGCACTGCTGCCGGACTGCGGTTTTCAAGACCGCTCCAATAGGCCGCTCTGGCACCCCGCCGGGCTTGAATCCTAGCCTCCCACTCGCCGCCGGTCGTCATGGGTCGGCATGAGTCGGGCGGCTTGCCACACGGCGGATGGCGCCCAGGTCCTCGCGTAGGCCCTGGCGCTTCTCCGCTTCAGCCGCCAGGAGGATCGTCCTCGCACTGCTCGACCCGCTCGCGGATCGACTCGGGTCGGCACAGGACCAGGCCCGGGCTCACCGGTACCTGCTGCAGGGTCGGCCGGGCGTACCGATCGAACGACTCGGGCGACATGCCGAGCCACGCCGCGGGCGCTACGCGAACTCGCCTGACCGGACCAGCTCGCAGTCGCCCCGCCAGTGACCGGTAACCGGGCTCACATGCCCGCGCCATCGAGGGAAACCCCGACTCGGCACACGAAGAGCGTGGCTGTAATGGAGGACGACACCGACCCCCGAAAGGCTCCATGCGCCGCCGTCGCTCGCTGCTTCCGACCGTTCTCGCCACCGCGATCGCCCTGATGCTCGGCGCACCTCTCGTGGCGCAGGCCGCGGTCCCGACACCCCTTTCCACCAGTGGGAGTCGGATCGTGGATGCCAACGGCAACACGGTCGTTCTCCAGGGCGTCAACTGGTTCGGGTTCGAAACCGCGAACCACGCCCCGCACGGTCTCTGGGCACGCGATTACCGCTCGATGTTGGCGCAGATACGCGGCCAGGGCTTCAACACCATCCGCCTGCCGTTCTCCCTCGAGATGATCGGGGCCTCGACGACAAGCGGTATCGACTACAGCGGCGGGCGCAATGCGGCCCTCGCCGGCAAGAGCCCGATCCGCGTCATGGATGAGATCATCGCCGAAGCCGCACGCAACGAC
>JBMTER010000133.1:0-4728 GCA_049433345.1 Gaiellales bacterium
GGAGCTGCCCACACCCGCCGGCGCCTCCCCCACCACCTCGTGGCCGCGCTGCACAAGCGCGCGCGCGCCACCCGGCGTCAGCGCGACGCGGTACTCGTCCTTCTTGATCTCCTTGACGACGCCGACGCGCATGGGGACACCTCCGGGGCGGGGACGACCGGGATCCTAGCGGGGCCCGCCCCGGCGGTCAGGCGGCCGCGGCCGCGCGTACCAGCTCGACCGTGATGTCGCTCAGCAGATCGACGTGCTCGACCCGGATCCGCTCATCGGGGGAGTGGATCAGCTCCATGCCCGACGACAGGTTGACGCACTCGAGGCCGGCGTCGTTGAACGCGTGCGTGTCCGCACCGCCGCCGGTCTCGATCTCCTCGACGAGGCAGCCGGCGGCCGTGAGCGCCGTCCGCGCCAGCTCGACGGCGCGATCACCCGGCGCGTAGGCGTAGGCCGTGTACTCGCGCCGCTCGGCGATATCGACGTCGCAACCGCTGGCGGTCGCCGCCGCGGCCAGCGCATCGGTCGTCTCCGCTGCGAGCCGCGTGACCTCCGCATCGTCGAGCGAGCGCATCTCGATCTCGACCCGGCACTCGTCGGGCACGATGTTGCGCTGGCGCCCGCCCGTGATCACGCCGACGCTGCGAGAGGCACCCGGGCCGAGCCGGCCGAAGGAGAGCGCGGCGAGCCCGCGCGCCGCCGCCTCGATGGCGTTGCGCCCGTCCTCGGGGGCGATGCCGGCATGCGCCGCCCTGCCCCGGAAGACGGCATCCATGGTGATCTGACTCGGCGCCCGCATCACGATCCGCCCCGGCGGCCCGTCGACGTCGTAGACGAAGCCGATTCGAGCCTCGAGCGCGGACGTGTCGAAGGCGCGCGCGCCGCAAAGCCCGACCTCCTCCTGCACGGTGATCACCAGCTCGATCCCGGCGTGCGGGATGCCCTCCTCGAGGACGCGCCGGATCCCGTCGATCATGCCGGCCACGGACGCCTTGTTGTCCGCTCCGAGGATCGTCGGGTTCGCGTTGACCACCCAGCCATCCTCGATCACCGGGTCGATCGGCCCCTCCGGCGGCACCGTGTCGACGTGCGCGTTGAGGAAGATCGGCTCGCCCTGCGCGGTCGCGGGTATCCGGGCCAGCAGGTTGCCCGCGTCGCCGCCGATACGCGGCCCCGCATCGTCCTCGACGGACTCCACCCCGAGCGCGGCGAGCTCGGCCCGCACGAGATCGATCGCGGCGCGCTCGTGTCCGGGTGGGGTCGGCAGGCGGGCGAGCGCGACGAACAGGTCGAGCGCCCGGCTCACGCTAGGCCGCGGCGGTCGCGTCGGTCGTCGAATCGGCACCGGCCGCCTGCCGATGCGCGATCGCCGCGCCGACGAATTCGCGGAACAGGGGCGCCGGTCGCGTCGGCCGCGACTTGAACTCGGGGTGGAACTGGCTGGCGACGAACCACGGATGGCCGGGCAGCTCGACGATCTCCACGAGGTCCTTCGAGGCGAAGCTGCCCGAAACGACGAGGCCGTGGCGCTCCAGCTCGGGGCGCAGCAGGTTCGACACCTCATAGCGGTGGCGGTGACGCTCGTAGATCGTCTCCTCGCCGTACGCCGCGTGCGCCTTCGTGCCCGGTTTGAGCACGACGGGCGCGGCGCCGAGCCGCATCGTCCCGCCCATGTCCATCACGTCCTTCTGCTCGGGCAGGAGGTCGACGATCGGGTGCGGCGTCTCGGGGTCGAACTCGGTCGAGTTCGCGCCCGGCATGCCGGCCACGTGACGGGCGAACTCGGCGACCGCGATCTGCATCCCGAGGCAGATGCCGAGGAACGGGACCCCGCGCTCGCGGGCGTAGCGCGCGGCCGCGATCTTGCCCTCGATCCCGCGCCCGCCGAAGCCGCCGGGGATCAGGATGCCGTCGACGGTGGCGAGCTCCTCCTTGACCTCTCCACGCAGGACGGCCTCCGCGTCGAGCCAGACCAGGCGCAGGACCGCGCCGTGGTGGATCGCACCGTGCTTGAGCGCCTCGACGACGGACAGGTAGGCGTCGTGGAGCTGGATGTACTTCCCGACGATCGCGATCGAGACCTCGCCCTCGAGCCCGTCGACGCGGTCGGCGAGCGCCTCCCACTCGGACATGTCCGCGGCGGGCGCCTCGATCCCGAAGCTGCCGAGCACGAGATCGTCGAAGCCCTGCGCGTGCAGCGCGAGCGCGACGCGGTAGATGTTCGAGGCGTCCTCGCCCGCGAGGGTCGCCTGCGGATCGAGGTCCGCGAACAGCGCGATCTTGTCCTTCAGGTCGCGCGTGATCGGATGCGACGCGCGGCAGACGACGATGTCGGGCGTGATGCCGATGCGGCGCAGCTCGTTGACGGAGTGCTGCGTCGGCTTCGTCTTCAGTTCGCCCGCGGCCTCCACCATCGGCACCAGCGTGCAGTGCACGTAGCAGACGTTCTCGCGCCCCACCTGGTTGCGCAACTGCCGGATCGACTCGAGGAAGGGCAGGCTCTCGATGTCGCCGACGGTGCCGCCGATCTCCACCAGCACGACGTCGACGGCCTCCGCCTCCGAGACGCGCGTCACGCGGCGCTTGATCTCGTCCGTGATGTGCGGGATCACCTGCACCGTCGAGCCGAGGTACTCCCCGCGTCGCTCGCGGCGGATCACGCTGTCGTAGATCGCGCCGGCCGTGGCGTTCGACAGGGCCGAGGTGTTCTCGTCGATGAAGCGCTCGTAGTGGCCGAGGTCGAGGTCCGTCTCCGCGCCGTCCTCCGTCACGAACACCTCGCCGTGCTGGAAGGGGCTCATGGTGCCCGGATCGACGTTGATGTACGGATCGAGCTTGATCACGGCCACCCGCAGGCCGCGGCTCTTCAGGATGCGGCCGAGTGAGGCGGCGGTGATGCCCTTGCCGAGGGAGGAGACGACGCCGCCGGTGATGAACACGTACCGGGTCTTCGTCTCGCTCATGGCGCCTCTCCGCAGTCGACTTGTGGAGCATCCTAGGCGGGATGTCGGATGTCATGGCGCCATACCCCTGCCGGGTCCACCGGCGGGCGAGGGCCGCGCTACGGGATCAGCGCCAGGATGCGCGCCGGGAACCCGGAGGCACCGACGACGGGCGGCACGCCGACGACCAGCCAGGCGCCTCGCGCCGGCAGCCGCTCGAGGCCGACCAGGCCCTCGGCCTGCCAGAGCCCGGCAGGCAGCGTCCGGTAGTGGACTGCGAAGTCGGTCGCGATGCCGCGGTCGACGGAGAGGGTGTCGATCGCGATGCCGTCGACGCCGCGCTCGATCGCCAGCTCGGCCGCCTCCACGCCGACCCCGGGAAAGCGCAGGTCGCCGACGTAGCGGGCGGGGTCGTCGAGGTGACGATCCCAGCCGGTCCGCACCACGAGGGCGTCGCCGGGCTCGAGCGCGCCGTGGGCCGCCTCCATCGCCACCAGGTCGTCGGCCGTGACCGCGTAGTCCGGGTCCGCCGCCGCCTGCTCCGCGACGTCCACGACGCGCGCGGGCCGCACGAGCCGTTCGGCGGCGATGCCCTCGACCGTCGCCCCGCCCGCGTGGAAGTGCGCAGGCGCGTCGAAGTGGGTGCCGTAGTGCTCGCCGAGGTCGATGCGGCGCACGAAGTACCCGTCGTCGGCCACCGTCGCCTCCACGTCGGCGCGCAGGGGCGCGAAGCCCGGGAACGGCGGGGTGTCGGGGCCGAGCGGCTGGGACAGGTCGATGACGCGCACGCGGTGCTCCTGGTCACGGGGGTTGCCGGGACGCTAGCGCGTGTCGCCGGCCCGTAGCCGCCGCGCCAGCTCGAGCGCCTCGGCGGCGGTCGCGTCGCCGCCCAGCATGCGAGCGAGCTCCGCCTCGGTCCCGGCCTCGTCGAGCAGCTCGATCGTGGTCTCCGTCGGCTCGCCCGCGGCCTTCTCGACGCGGTAGTGGCGGTCGGCGAGCGCGGCGATCTGCGCGAGGTGCGTGATGCAGATGACCTGCGTGGAGGCGGCGAGTTCGCGCAGCGTGCGGCCGACGGCGAGCGCGGTGGCGCCGCCGACCCCGGCGTCGACCTCGTCGAACACCAGCGTCGGCCCGGCGTCGCGGTCATGCGCGGCGACCCGCAGCGCGAGCGCCACGCGCGACAGCTCGCCACCGGAGGCGGCGTCCGCGATCGGCGCGGGCGGCAGGCCCGGGTTGGGCGCGAGCAACAGGCGCACCTCGTCTGCGCCACTCGCGCCGAGCTCGCGCTCAGCCACCTCCACCTCGACCCGGGCATCGGCCAGGCCGAGGTCGGCGAGGTGCCCGCGGACGGCCTCGGCGAGCTCGGGAGCGAGCCGTCGGCGCGCCTTGCCGAGAGCAGAGGCGGCCTTCCGGGTGGCGGCCTCGGCGGCGGCCTCCGCGGCGCGCGCCTGTTCGAGCCCACCGGCCTCCCCGCCGGCCACGGCCAGCAGGCGCTCGGCCTCCTCCCCGGCGACGATCGCCCCCTCCAGCGAGCCGTGGCGGCGCACGAGGTCCGCGAGGCGGTCGAGGCGGGCCTCGACCACGGCGAGCCGCGCCGGATCGTGCTCGACCCCGTCCGCGTAGGCGTGCAGCTCGCGCGAGGCCTCCTCGAGGCGGATCACGGCCTCGCGCAGCTCGTCGGCGACGGCGCCGAGCCGGGGGTCGCGCTCGGCGGCCGCGCGGGCGGCGCGTTCGGCCTCGCCGGCGAGTCCGACCGCGCCCGCGCCGTCGTAGGGCGACAGCGCGGCGGCTGCGG
>JBMTER010000134.1:0-4726 GCA_049433345.1 Gaiellales bacterium
CGCGCGCGCGGCGCCGCCGGCCGAGGCGAAGGTGCCGATCCGCCCGGCGGTCCGGCCGACGCCGCGGACGAGGTCGTCGTCGAAGGCCTGCTCGATCCACGCGCCGAGCGGCCGCTCGACGAGCCGGCGCCAGAGCTCGGGGCGGTCGGCGAACAGCGCCTCCGCGGCGGACCGCGACGGGAGCGATCCGAGCAGGGTGGGGGCCAGTCGCCGCGCGATCTCCCCGACGTCGGCCATGAACGCCCGCCACTGGTCGAACGCGCGGTCGTCGCCGGTCAGCGCGCGCAGCGACTGGCGCGTCGCCTGTTCGTCGCGGGCGACGAGCAGGCCCGTCGGGCGGCCGTCGCGCACGGTGGGCGTGTACGACGACACCTCGCGGGTGCGAAGCTCGACGTGGAGGCCGAGCTCGGCGATCACCTCGCGGGGCAGGAGCGACACGAGGTAGGCGTAGCGCGACAGGCGCACGTCAAGGCCGCGGAAGGGCCGCTCGGAGACGGCGGCGCCGCCGGTCGCGTCGAGGCGCTCCAGCACCAGCACGCGCCGGCCCGCGCGGGCCAGGTAGGCGGCCGCGGCGAGGCCGTTGTGGCCACCGCCGACGATGATCGCGTCGTGCTGCATCGCGGCACGGTACCCGTTCGGGGCGGGTATGTGCCGGGCTGACATACGCGCCGGGGGAAGTGCGTCGGCGTGAACGGCCGATCCGCCCGCCGCCAAAGGCGCGATGGCTGTACCATTGCGGTTCGGGTGGTGTCGCCGCCCGTCGAACGCGAGCCGTTGGAGGCCGGAAGATGTGCGGAATCGTCGGACTGTTCGCCAAGACCCCCGAGGTCGAGGCGAACCTGGGGGCCCTCCTGGCGCCCATGCTGCACGAGATGAGCGATCGCGGCCCCGACAGCGCCGGCGTCGCCTTCTACCGCAACCCCGTGCCGTCCGGGCAGACGAAGCTGACGCTGCAGCACGATGATCCGCGGTTCGACTGGGACGCGCTGCGGCAGGGGCTGGAGGACGCGCGCGGCGCCGAGCGGGAGGTCGAGCGGCGTGCCAACCACGCCGTCGTCGTCGCGCACGCCGACGCCGCCCGCGCGGAGGGGTGGGTCGAGGAGTTCTTCCCCGAGGTCAAGATCATGAGCGCGGGCGAGGCGATCGAGATCTACAAGGAGACGGGCCGCCCCGAGGCCTTCATCGAGACGTTCGACATCAAGGGCCTCAACGGCACCCACGCCCTCGGGCACACGCGCATGGCGACCGAGTCGAAGGTGACGACGGCCGGCTCGCACCCCTTCTCGACGGGCCTCGACCTGTGCCTCGTCCACAACGGATCGCTGTCCAACCACAACGGCCTGCGCCGCATGCTGCGCCGCGAAGGGGTCCGCTTCCAGACCGAGAACGACACCGAGGTCGCCGCGGGCTACATGATGTGGCGCCAGCGCGAGGGCGACACCCTGCAGCAGGTCGTCGACCACTGCATCGAGGACCTCGACGGCTTCTACACGTTCCTGATCGGCACCCGCGACGGCTTCGCGGTCGTACGCGACCCGATCGCCTGCAAGCCGGCCGTGCTCGCCGAGACCGACGAGTGGGTCGCGATGTCGTCCGAGTACCGCTCGATCGCGACCCTGCCGGGCGCCGAGACCGCGACCACGTGGGAGCCCGCGCCGGCGACGCTCTACATGTGGGAGAAGGAGAGGGTCTGATGGCCGCTGCCACCGACAGCGAGGTCATCGACCTCGCCACCACGCCGCTGCGCGAGCTCAACCAGCGCCTCCACGATGCGCGCGACGGCGGCTCCCGCTCCTGGCGGATCGTCAACCCGAACGGCGCGCACGCGATCGCCGTCGGCATCGATGCCGAGCTCGACGTCGTGGTCGAGGGCCACACGGGCTACTACGCCGCCGGCATGAACAAGCTCGCGAACGTCACGATCGAGGGCAACGCCGGCGTCGGCGTCGCCGAGAACATCATGAGCGGCCGCGTCCACGTCAAGGGCAACGCCTCGCAGGCCTGCGCGGCCACCGGCCGCGGCGGCCTCGTCGTCGTCGACGGCAACGCCTCGTCGCGCTGCGGCATCTCGATGAAGGGCGTCGAGATCGTCGTCAAGGGCGACATCGGGCACATGTCCGGCTTCATGGCGCAGTCGGGCGCGCTGGTCGTCTGCGGCGACGCGGGCGACGCCCTCGGCGACTCGATCTACGAGACGCACATCTACGTGCGCGGCTCCGTGCAGGGCCTCGGCGCGGACTGCATCGAGAAGGAGCTCGGCGAGTTCCACCGGGCCGAACTCGCGCGGCTGCTCGAGGCCGCCGGCGCGGACGCCGAGGTGGACGAGTTCCGCCGCTACGGCTCCGCCCGCCAGCTCTACACCTTCAACATCGACAACGCCGGCGCGTACTAGGGGGCCGTGATGAGCGATTTCGATCCCAACGGGCCGAACGGCACCAACTGGCATCCGGGGCTGCGCGAGTCGTACATCTTCGACCGCAACACGATCCACGAGATCCGCCGCGCCGCGAGCCAGGGCATCTACGACATCCGCGGCTTCGGCGCGAAGCGCAAGCTGCCGCACTTCGACGACCTCCTGTTCCTCGGGGCGTCGATGTCGCGCTACCCCCTCGAGGGCTACCGCGAGCGCTGCGGCACGGACGTGGTCCTCGGCACGCGCTACTCGAAGAACCCGATCCACCTGAAGATCCCGATCACGATCGCCGGCATGAGCTTCGGGGCCCTGTCCGGCCCGGCCAAGGAGGCCCTCGGCCGCGGTGCGACCATGGCGGGAACCTCCACGACCACCGGCGACGGCGGCATGACGGAGGAGGAGCGCGGACACTCCGAGATCCTCGTCTACCAGCTCCTGCCGTCCCGCTACGGCATGAACCCGGACGACCTGCGCCGCGCCGACGCGATCGAGGTCGTCGTCGGCCAGGGCGCGAAGCCCGGCGGTGGCGGCATGCTGCTCGGCCAGAAGATCTCCGACCGCGTGGCCGAGATGCGCAACCTGCCGAAGGGCATCGACCAGCGCTCCGCCTGCCGCCACCCCGACTGGACCGGCCCGGACGACCTCGAGATCAAGATCGAGGAGATCCGCGAGATCACCGACTGGCAGAAGCCGATCTACATCAAGATCGGCGCGAGCCGGCCGTACTACGACACCCAGCTGGCCGTGAAGGCCGGCGCGGACGTGATCGTCCTGGACGGCATGCAGGGCGGCACCGCCGCCACCCAGGACGTGTTCATCGAGCACGTCGGCCTGCCGACCCTGGCCTGCATCCGCCAGGCCGTCGAGGCGCTGCAGGAGCTCGGGATGCACCGCGAGGTGCAGCTGATCGTGTCGGGCGGCATCAGAAACGGCGCGGACGCCGCGAAGGCGCTCGCGCTCGGCGCCGACGCCGTCTCGATCGGCGTCGCCGCGATGATCGCCCTCGGCGACAACGACCCGGCGTACGCCGACGAGTACGCCAAGATCGGCTCGGCCGCCGGCTTCTACGACGACTGGCACGAGGGCAAGGACCCGACCGGCATCTCGACGCAGGACCCGGAGCTCGCCGCGCGCTTCGACCCGGAGCAGGGCGGTCGGCGCCTGAACAACTACCTCAAGACGATGACCCTCGAGGTGCAGACCCTGGCCCGCGCCGCGGGCAAGAGTCACGTGCACAACCTCGAGCCCGAGGACCTCGTCGCGCTCACGATCGAGGCCGCCGCGATGGCGCGCGTCCCGCTCGCGGGCACCGAGTGGATCCCGGGGCACAGCCAGGCGAACGGCTGGTAGCGCCCCGGACGGTGATGGCCGGGAGCCGGTAGGCTCCCGGCCATGATCACGCTCTACGGCATCCCGGGCACGGCCACGACCGCGCCGCACATGGTCCTCGAGGAGATCGGGGTCGAGTACGCGTTCGTCCTCGGCGAGCGCGCCGAGGACGACGTGCCGACGGCGCCGCCCGGCGTCCTCGCGCTGAGCCCGTTCGGGAAGGTGCCGGCCCTCGACGACGACGGCGTCGTGCTGACCGAGGCGGCCGCGATCTGCCTGCACCTCGCCGCCACGCACCCGGCCGCGGGCCTGCTCGCCCCGCCGGAGGATCGCCACGCCCGCGCGACGACGGTGCGGCACCTGATGACGCTCACGAACACCGTGCAGCCCGCGTACCTGCGCTACTTCTACGCGGAGCGCTACACGGCCGATCCGGCCGGCGTCGACGGCGTCCGTGCCGCCGCGACCCGCGAGCTGGTCCAGCTGCGCGACCACTTCGCCGGCGTCATCGGCGACGGCCCCTTCCTGCTCGGCGCGCAGTGCTCGGTGGCGGACCTCTACCTCGCGATGCTGGCCTCCTGGTCGTCCGACATGGAGCCCGCGGAGCGTTGGTGGGCCGATCCGGTGATCGCCCGCCACTACGACGCCGTGCTCGCCCGACCCGGCTGCCGCCGGGCCGTGGAGCAGGAGGGCGGCTCGCTCTCGAGCGGCGGCTGAGCCGCCCGCGCCGGCCCGTACCATGGGCCGGCGTGGAGCGGGCAGCGGCAGACGGACACGGACACGGGCACGGCGCCGCCGGCGGCGGCCTCGCCGTCTTCGCCGTAGTGGCCGCGCTATCGTCGGTGTGGTCGATGTCGCCGGCACGGAGCGTCGCCGATGCAACGCTTGCCGCCGCCTATCTCGGGGCTTTCGCCCTCGGCATCTTGCTGGGGCCAGCGCTGCGCCGCCCCGGCCTCGTGCTCGCATCCGGGCTCACCGCGGTCG
>JBMTER010000135.1:0-4606 GCA_049433345.1 Gaiellales bacterium
CGCGAGCAGGGACTCCTGCTCGGCGACTACCTCTACGCCACCGGCCTCGTGCGCGTGACCCGCACCGGCGACGTCGCCGCGATCAGCGCCCTCTCGGACCTCGTCTCGCTCGCCGCGGCCCCGCGGGCCGAGGCCGAGCGACCCGCCGACGCCGAGCTCTGGCTCGCCACCTGCCGCCACCTGGCCGGCCCGCGCGATCACGCGCTCGCCGACGCGGTCGCCGCCCTGCGCGCGGGCGATCGCGCGCCGCTCGAGCGACTCGTCGCCGACGAGGACGCGGCCGAGGCGCTCGCCCTCCATCGCCGCCTGATGGGGGACGCCGCATGAAGGGCCCCCGCGACCTGCGCGACTGGATCGAGATGCTGCGCCGCGCGGGCGAGCTCGTCGAGGTGACGCAGGAGGTCGACCCGTACCTCGAGATCACGGAGATCGCCGACCGCGCCATGAAGGGCGGCGGACCGGCGCTGCTGTTCACGAACGTGAGGGGCTCGCGCCACCCGGTCCTGATCAACCAGTTCGGGACGGAGTCGCGGATGCTGATGGCGCTCGGCGCCGAGTCCCTCGACGCGATCGGCGACGAGATCGCCGACCTGCTGGAGCTGCGGCCGCCCGACGGCCTGGCCGACAAGGTGCGCAAGCTCGGCCAGCTCAAGTCCGTCGCCGACGCGCGCCCCCGGATCGTCAAGTCGGGACCCTGCCAGGAGGTCGTCTGGCCGGAGCCCGACCTCGACCTGCTGCCCGTCCTGACCTGCTGGCCCGACGACGGCGGGCCCTACGTGACGCTGGCGAACATCATCACGAAGGATCCCGTCACGGGCGGGCGCAACGTCGGCATGTACCGCCTGCAGCAGCACTCGAGCCGCGAGCTCGGCCTGCACTGGCAGATCCACAAGGACGCGGCGCACGACTGGACGGAGGGCGCGGGCCGGATGGAGGTCGCGATCGCGCTCGGCACCGACCCGACGACCACCTACTGCGGCTCGATGCCGCTGCCGAAGCACGTCGACGAGTACATGGTCGCCGGCTGGCTGCGCGACGAGCCCGTCGAGCTCGTGCAGTGCACGACGATCGACCTGCAGGTGCCCGCCAACGCGGAGATCGTGATCGAGGGCTACTGCGAGCGCGGCGAGCTCCGTCCCGAGGGCCCGTTCGGCGATCACACGGGCTACTACACGCCCGTCGACGACTTCCCCGTGCTGCACGTGACCGCGATCACGTCGCGACGCGACCCGATCTACCCGACGATCGTCGTCGGCCCACCGCCGTGCGAGGACCTCTGGCTGGCGAAGGCCACGGAGCGGATCTTCCTGCCGGCCGTCCGCATGACGCTGCCCGAGGTCGTCGACTACGACCTGCCCGCCGCCGGCACGTTCCACAACTGCGCGATCGTGTCGATCCGCAAGCGCTTCCCCGGCCACGCCCAGAAGGTCATGAACGCGATCTGGGGCACGGGCCTTCTGTCCCTCACGAAGGCCGTGATCGTGGTCGACGACTGGGTCGACGTGCACGACTACAACGAGGTCGTCTGGCAGATGGGCGCGAACATCGACCCGGCCCACGACCTCCTGCTGTCCTACGGACCGCTCGACCAGCTCGACCACGCCGCCCGCCTGAAGGCGATCGGCGGCAAGATCGGCTTCGACGCCACGGCGAAGTGGGAGGGGGAGGGCTACACCCGCGGCTGGCCCGAGGTGAACCGCATCCCCGCCGACGTCAAGGCGGCCGTCGACGCCCGCTGGGCCGAGCTCGGGATCCCCCTGCCGGGCTTCGAGGGACGGCACACGCCGCGCTCCGCATCGGCTCCGGGGGGCGGCGGGGGTATGCTCGCCCGGCTGCGCCGCGGCTAGCGGGGGCATGGAGCATGGGCATGCAGAAGACCGATGACGAGTGGCGGCGGGACCTGACCCCGGAGCAGTACCACGTGCTGCGCGAGGCCGGCACGGAGCCGCCCTTCACGGGCGCCTACTGGGACGATCACGGCGCCGGCGTGTACCGCTGCGCCGGCTGCGGCGCGGAGCTCTTCTCGTCGGACGACAAGTTCGACTCGGGCACCGGCTGGCCGAGCTTCACGCGCCCGGTCGACGAGGCGCACGTGGGTGCGCGCGAGGACGTCTCGCACGGCATGCGCCGGGTCGAGGTCGTCTGCACGGGCTGCGGCGGCCACCTCGGCCACGTCTTCCCGGACGGCCCCGGGCCGACGGGGCTCCGCTACTGCATCAACTCGTGCTCGCTCGACAAGGCGGCGACGGAGGCGGGCGCATGAGGCGGACGGGGATTGTGCGGTTCGATGCGACTTTGACAGCGCGCCGGGAGCGCGGCCAAGATACGCGGGTGACTGGAGGGACGTCCCGTGGGTGAGAACGGATCCGACAAGGCCGGCGCGTCGTCGTACGGCGACGTCAACGACCCGCGCGCGGTCATCAGCCGCAGCAAGTTCCTGACCGGCGCCACCGTCGGCCTGGGCGGGCTGATCGGCGTCGCCATCGCCGTCCCGGCGATCGGCTACGTCCTCGGCCCCTCGTTCGTCAACGAGAAGTGGTACTGGACCAACTTCGGCCCGGTCGACAGCCCGCAGTTCAAGGAGGGCGAGTACCAGCCCGTCGTGTTCGAGCGCGGCGAGCTCGGCGAGCTCGACCGCCGCGTCGCCTTCGTGCGCCGCGACGGCGCCGAGGAGTTCACGATCATCTCGAACATCTGCATGCACCTCGGCTGCCCCGTGCAGTTCAAGGTCACCAACTTCGCCTGCCCGTGCCACGGCGGCCAGTACGACACGGAGGGCGTCCGCACCGCGGGCCCGCCGATCCGCCCGCTCAACCGCTTCGAGTACAAGGTCGAGAACGGCAACCTCTACGTCGGGCGCCCGTTCGCGACCAAGGAGGTCGACGGGCAGGTCGTCCTGACCGACCAGTTCAAGCTCCCCGGCTCACCCACCACCGGCCTGCTCTCCTGGCTGTACCCGACCCCGTAGGAGGCTCGAGGAACCATGTCCACGCTGCTGCCTCCCCCCGGTGAGATCGCCCGCATGCCGGCCGACTGGGTCGAGGAGCGCTCCGGCCTCCTCTCGTTCGGCAAGTACATGCTGTTCCGGAACGTCCCGAAGGACATCTCCTGGCTGCAGACGCTCGGCTCGGCGCTCCTGACGGTCTTCATCCTGCAGGCCACCACCGGCGTCCTGCTGGCGATGTACTACCAGCCCGACCCGGCCACCGCCTGGAACACGATCGCGTTCATCACGAACGACGCGACGCTCGGCTGGCTCGTCCGCGGCATGCACAAGTGGGGCTCGTCGATCATGGTCGTGCTGCTGTTCCTGCACATGGGCCGCACCTTCCTCTTCGGGGCCTACAAGTACCCGCGCGAGATGACGTGGATCACGGGCGCGATCATCTTCATCCTCGTGATGGCGATGTCGTTCACCGGCTACCTGCTGGTGTTCGACGAGCGCGCCTACTGGGCCACCGTCGTCGGCGTCAACATCAACGGCACGGCGCCGATCCTCGGCCCGGCGCTGTCGTACATCCTGATGGTCGGCCCGGAGATCTCCACGCACACGCTGTCGCGCTTCTACGCGCTGCACATGCTGGTCCTGCCGGGCGCCATCGGCGGCCTGATCGCGCTGCACATGCTGCTCGTGGTGCGGCTCGGCGTGACGTCGCCGCCCTGGTCCCGCATGAAGGTCACGGAGGAGGACGTCTGATGCCGCGCCTGACCGCACGCGAGCGCCGCGACCGCTACCAGCGCGAGTACGCCTTCCAGAAGCGCCACGGGAAGTCGTTCTTCCCGCACGCCGTCTTCCACGACTCGATCGTCAGCCTGATCGTGATCGGGATCATCATGGGCATGTCCGTGCTCTGGTGGGCCCAGTTCGAGCCCGTCCCGACCGAGGTCGGCGTCGAGCGCGCCGGCGGCATCCTCGGCCCGGCCTACGAGGGCCGCGCCGATCCGGGCGTGGAGGAGTACGACCCGAAGCCGGAGTGGTACTTCTTCTTCCTGTTCGAGCTGCTGCGCATCTTCAAGACGCCGGAGCTCCTGATCGTCGGCTCGGTGATCATCCCGACGATCTGGATGGTGCTGCTGATCGGCTGGCCGTTCATCGACCGCAACCCGGATCGGCGCCTGTCGCGGCGCCCGATCGCGCTCGCGGTCGGCGTCTGCGTGCCGATCGTGCTGCTGACCCTGACGTTCTACGGCTCGAAGGCGCCCGGCGCCGGCGGCGCCGCCTCCGACGCCCCGGGCGCGGCCGCCTTCGCCGGCGGCGCCTGCTCGACCTGCCACACGTTCGCGGACGCGGGCACGGCCGGCAACGTCGGTCCCAGCCTGACCGACAACGCCGTCAGCTACGAGGCCGCGTACGACCTGATCGCCAACGGCCAGGGCGGCATGCCGGCCTTCAGCGGCACGTACTCCGAGGACGAGATGAAGTGCCTCGCCGGGTACGTCGCGACCCATTCCGGCGCGCCCGCCGGCGAGGAGGGCCCCGAGGCCGCGACCGCGGCCGAGGTCTACCCGGCGGCCTGCGAGACGGCCGGCGGCCTGTTCGCGGGCGGCGGCGCGGCCGCGGCCGGCGACTAGGCGCCGACGCGCCACGACGAGATCGGCCGGGGGG
>JBMTER010000136.1:0-4579 GCA_049433345.1 Gaiellales bacterium
CCCGGCCGGCTACGCGGCGGCGACGGCCGCGCACGCGCTCGGCGGCGAAGTCACCCTGATCGAGGACCGCGGACTCGGCGGCTCCTGCACGCTGACCGACGCGATCCCGTCGAAGACGCTGCTCAGCACCGCCACGGTGCTCGCCGCGATCGATCGCGCCGACCAGTCGGGCGTCGCCTTCGAGCACGGCAAGCCGCACGTCGACATGCTGCGCACCGTCGCCCACGCGCGCTGGGTCGCCACGCACCAGTCACGCGGGATCCGGGACCGACTGGCGGAGACCAGCGTGCGCACCGTCCACGGTCGCGGTCGCATCGTGGCGCCCGGTCGGGTGCTGGTCAGCTGCGACGGCTACGAGCAGGAGGTGGAGTACGACGCCCTGCTCGTCTCCACGGGCGCGAGCCCCTGGCTGCCCCCCTTCGCCGAGGTCGACCACGATCGCGTCTTCACGACCCGCGAGGTCCTCGATCGCCGCGAGACGCCGGAGCACCTGATCGTCGTCGGCGCGGGCGCCACCGGCTGCGAGTACGCCGAGTTCTTCGCCTCATCCGGCAGCCAGGTGACGCTGCTCAGCGCCCGCGACCAGGTCCTCCCCGCCGAGGACGACGACGTCGCCGAGCTCGTGCAGGAGGCGTTCCTGGCTCGCGGCATCGAGATCCAGATGAACGCCCGGATCGTCGACATCGACGCCCACGAGGACGGCGTCGTCGTCCGCTCCGAGGACGGCCGCTCCTTCCGCGGCACGCACGCGATCGTTTGCATGGGACAGCGCGCCAACACAGCCGGCCTCGGCCTCGACGCGATCGGCGTCGAGCTCGACGAGCGCGGCGCGATCGTGGTCGACGGCAACCTCCGCACGACCGCCGAGGGGATCTACGCCGCTGGCGACGTGGCCGGCGGCATGATGCTGGCCTCCACGGGCGCCATGCAGGGCCGCCACGCGGCGCTGCACGCGTTCGGGGCGGCGACCGCGCCGATCAACCTCGAGAACGTCGCCTGGACGATCTTCACCCGCCCGGAGGTCGCCACCGTCGGCCTGACCGAGTCGCGGGCGGCGCGCGAGGCGATCACCGTCGACATCACGAAGCACTACCTCGGCGCAAACCCGCGCGGCGTCATCTCCGGCTGGCGCGAGGGCATGATCAAGCTGATCACGGATCCCGCCACCGGCACCCTGCTCGGGGGATCGATCGTCGGCTACCGCGCCTCCGAGAACGTCGCCACCCTGGCGCTCGCGGTCAACGAGGGGCTCAGCGTCGAGTCGCTCGCGAACACCGGCGTCGTCACCCCATCGATGTCGGAGTCGCTCCAGCGCGCCGCCGAACGCGCCATGAACCGCCGCATCAGCCAGTCCGGCGACGGCATCGCGCTGCCGCAGACGCAGCCGCTCGGCGCCTAGGTCGCGCCCTCGGGCACGGCCTCGGCCGCGGGCTCGCCCGCGCCGCCGTCCGCCGCTCCCCCATCCCCCGCCTCCCCGTCGACCGCCGGATCCTCCGGGACGGGCTCCGGGCGCTTCTTGGGTCCGATCAGGATGATCTTGTTCTCCGGGAAGTAGCGCCAGGTCCAGGACTGCTGGGACCGCAGCTCACCGCCCTTGTAGACACGCCGGCCGTACTTGATCCAGAACCCCGGCTCGCCCATCGGCTGGACCGTCTTCCTCGTGCCGGGCTCGAGCGAGGGGTCGCGCTCGCGGATCACGCGGGCCTTCGAGAAGGAGTACGGCTCTCCCTCGATCACCTCGACCTTGCGGCCCAGTCGATCGGACAGGAAGCGCACCGTGATGCCCTCCTCCGTCGTCTTCGTGAGGATCACGATCGGCGCCTTCCAGTCGTTCTGGAAGATCAGCTCCGGCCCGCCCCACGACACGGTCGCCTCACGGCCCTTCGGGTAGCGCGGGATCCAGAACGAGTGCGGCGTGTGCGCGATCAGCTTCAACCCCGAGAAGAAGGCGGCGTTGAAGACCGTCGTGGCGACCTGCGACACGCCCCCGCCGTAGGCATCCTCGAGTCGGTTCCCCTCGCCGATCATCGGCGCTTCGACGAATCCGCGCGCGGCCGTGCGCTGGCCGAGCGCCTCGTTGAGGGAGAAGGTGGCGCCGGCCGGGATGATCCGCTGGTCGAGGATGCTCGCCGCCAGCTTGATGTTCGTGACGCGGGCTCCGCCCGAGTACGGCGTGAAGAACTCGCCGACGACCTCCTTGACGCCGAGGTTGCGCGCCTCGTCGGTGGTCAACGCCGGCTCCCGCGGCCCGAACGTGATCGGCGTCAGCCGCTGCCCCGGATCCACCTGCCAGGCCGCCACCAGGGATCCGACGTCGACGCCGCGCCCGTTGCGCCCGGCGATGATGCGCGCATTGCCGTCCTTCGTGACGGTGAAGCGCGCATTGCGGGGCGCCTTCTCGCGCTTGCCGTAGAGCGAGGAGAACCACGCCCTCAGCGGCCCCTGGCTGATCCGGAAGCTGATCGTGCGCTTGCCGACGACGAAGCCGGCGGACCGCCGGATGACGTCCTGCGGCACGCGGTTGACGTCCCCCTTGAGATCGACGCGATGGCGTGTCGAGACGAACGTGCGCGCCCGCACGGCCTGCTCCGTGGCCTGGTCGGTCGAGATCGCGGGCTCCACCGCCTTGACCGGCACCTCGATGTCCGGGCCGCTCCGGGAGAGCGTGCGCACCGCCGTGCCGAGCGCGACCATGTTCGGCACGCGGCCATCCTCGGCGGGCGTGACCGGGAAGCGGCGGCCGTCGGCGGTCACGCTCGCCGAGCGCGGCGCGATCGTGACCGCCTGCCGCATCGGCAGCGTCGCCTTCATGTACGGCTTGCGTCGGAACAGGAAGGTCAGGGGGATGTCGACCGGATCCGTCAGCCCGACGCGCATCCGTACCCGCTCCACGAAGGCCGGCTCGCCCAGCGCCTTCTTGACCGCCGCGCCGGCGTTGGGCCGCAGGTCGATCGCGTCGGTGTCGATCGTGAAGCGATTACCGTCGGCGACCAGCACGAGCCCGCGCGCGACGACCGACTCGCCATGGGCGCGCACAGTCGACTTCGCCTCCGCCGGGGTCATCCCCCCCACGTCGACGCCGTCGATCCGCGTGCCGTCGACGATGCGGCCGTCGGTCGGCCGCCCGAGCCACGCGATCGCGCCCGCAACCAGACCCAGCGCGATGAGGATGCCGAACGCGGCCTTCCACGGTGGGCGCCGCCGGCTCTTCGGCGTACGCGGACCGAGGCTCTCCGCGACTGGCTCCTCGAAGCGGTAGACCCGCATCCCCTCCGACGCCGTCACGGCCTGATTCTACGTCCGTCGTGTCCGGTCGCGCGCGGGGCGCCCCACCGGGACGCCCCTAGGCGGTCTGGGCGAGGTACTCGCGCAGCTCGGGATTCGACTTCGCGAGGGTGCTCAGCGCACGGCCCTCGACCTGTCGCACCCGCTCCCGCGTGCAGCCGAGTTCGGCCGACACCTCGTCGAGCGTGCGGGTGCCTTCGCCGTCCAGCCCGAAGCGGAGCTCGACGACGCGGCGCTCCTGCTCGTGCAGCTGGTCGAGCGCGTCCGCGAGATCGCGGGTGAAGCTGCCCTCGGCGATGCGGGCATCCGGGCGCACGGCGTGCGGGTCCTCGACGAGGTCCGCGATGTCCGAGTCGCCGTCGCCGACGCCGACGTCGAGCGAGACCGGATCGTCGACGATGTCGAGCAGGGCCGTCACCTTCTTGATCCCGAGGCCCGTGGCCTCCGCCAGCTCCTCCGGGGTGGCCGGCCGGCCGAGTTCCTGCCGCAGCCGCCGCTCGGCCTTGCGCAGGCGCTTGAGGTTGTCGACGACGTGGACGGGCAGGCGGATCGTGCGCCCCTGATCGGCGATGGCGCGGCTGATCGCCTGGCGGATCCACCACGTCGCGTAGGTCGACAGCTTGAAGCCCTTCGTGTGGTCGAACTTCTCGACGGCGCGCATCAGGCCGACGTTGCCCTCCTGAATCAGGTCCAGCAGCGGCACCCCGGAGGCCTGGCTGTAGGGTCGTGCGATCGACATCACGAGGCGCAGGTTGCGCTCGATCAGCTCGCGCTTGGCCGCCATGTCGCCGGCGTCCTTGCGGCGGGCCAGCGCGGCCTCCTCGGCCGCGGTCAACAGGCGGCCGTCGCCGATCTGGCGGACGTAGGTGAAGAGCAGGTCGACCTCGGGCGTCTCGTCGAACGAGTCGTCGATCTCGACCTCGTCGGCCTGGGCGGCATCGTCGAAGACGCCGGTGGGCTCGACCAGCTTGAGGGTGCGCGCGCGGCGCTTGGGGGTGGCGGTGGCGGTCATGGCCCGTTCAGGATTCCGCGCCGCGGGGCGCACCTCCACCCCCGGTCGCGAATCCTGCCGCTCTCCTAACACGATCCTCACAGGCGTCGGCTCCAGGCCTCGCGGGGGCAACACAACGCCAACAATTGGCGGGCCCCCGACGGCCTCACAGGGCGGGTAGGAGCAGCGTCTGGCCGGCCACGAGGGTACTGCCCTCGAGATCGTTGAGCTTGCGGATCTCCCCCACCCCGTCGCGGGGGGGGGGGGGGGGGGGGGGGGGGGGGGGGGGGGGGGGGGGGGGGG
>JBMTER010000137.1:0-4562 GCA_049433345.1 Gaiellales bacterium
ATCGCCGACGCGCAGGCCGTGCTGCGCAAGTACGGCATTGCCGCGCCGGGCCCCTTCTCCGAGACGCCCAAGCCGGGCGATCCGCTGTTCGCGCGCGTGGAAAACCGCGTCGTCGCGACGGCGATGCGCTCGCTCGAGGCGGCCGCCGCGCGGCCCGAGGACGCCGTCCCCTGGGAGGAGCTCGGCCGGGGGACGCCGGACTGGGGGGTCGCCTTCTCCACGCCCGCGCGCGGGCTCGGCGCCTTCGCCGACGCGCCCTGCGCGCGGGCGGCTACTCGCCGGTGACGCGGCGGATGCGGCGGCGATTGCGCTTCGCGCGCTCGCGGCGGCGGCGGGCGAGGTCCTTGCGGTACTCGTTCTCGCGCGGCGGCGCACCGATCACGAGCCGCCCCGTCATGTCCCCGTAGAGGTTGCGGAACACGAGCGCCGAGATCGGCCACAGGAACAGCATCGTGAGCACGATCCGGAGGTGGTCGCCGACGGGACCCGTGATCACGAAGGCCACCGTGGTGAAGCCGATCCAGAGGCCGACGGCGACGATCGCGAGGCCGAACACGCAGGCGTAGGCGCGCCGGAACCAGCGCACCGTGGCGCGCGCGCCATCGACGACGGCGCGCAGGCCGCCCGCGTCGCCGGCGGGCGCGTTGATCGGCGGGAACAGCACCAGCGGCAGGAGCGGCAGGAGCGCCAGCGCGGACAGGTTCCAGACGACGAGGGACGCCGGCAGCGCGGTGGCGACGCAGGCCCCGGCGACGGCGCCCGCGCGGCCGCGGATGCCGCCGGCGACGAGCGTGGTCGCGGCGGCGGTGAGGGCCACCAGCCCGACGGCGAACGTGGCGCCGCGGGCGAGCAGCTGCAGCTGCGGATCGAGGCCCGAGCCGTCGAGCGAGAACTCGGTGACGGCCCATGGCAGCCCGCAGAGCGCGGTCAGGAGCAGGTAGCCGCCGAAGTTGATGCCGAAGCGCCGGAAGGCCGCCTCGAAGTAGGCGCCGACGGGATGCAGGGGCCGCCCGGTCGGGCCGAGCGGGCCCTGCTCCTCGTCGTCGTCGGCGGCCGCCGCGGCCGCGGCCAGCCCCGCCTCGGGATCGAGGTCGAGGTCGTCATCGGGCCCCTCGGGGCCCCCGGCCGCGGCGCAAGAGGCCCATGCTCAGGCGACCGCCTGCATCGACTCGACCCGGAAGACGAGCGCCTCCCCGGCCTCGTCCGCGTCGCAGACGATCGTGGCGCCCTCGGGCACGTCGCCCTCGAGCAGGCGCAGGGCCAGCGGGTTCTCGAGCTGGCGCTGGATCGCGCGGCGCAGGGGACGCGCCCCGTACGTCGGGTCGTAGCCCTCGCGGCCGAGCAGGTCCTTCGCGGCCTCCGTCACGACGAGGGCGATCCGGCGCTCCTCGACGCGGCGCGCGAGCCGGCGGATCTGCAGGTCGACGATCTCGCGGATCTCCTCCGCCGTCAGGCGCGTGAAGATGACCGTGTCGTCGACGCGGTTGAGGAACTCCGGCCGGAACTGGGCGCGCAGGGCGCCATCGACCCGCGTGCGGATCTCGTCCATGGAGAGGTCCCCGGTGATGAACTCGGCGCCGGCGTTGGAGGTCATGATCAGCACCGTGTTCGTGAAGTCCACCGTGCGACCCTGCCCGTCCGTCAGGCGCCCGTCGTCGAGGACCTGCAGGAGGATGTTGAAGACGTCGCCGTGGGCCTTCTCGACCTCGTCGAGGAGGATCACCGAGTAGGGCCGGCGGCGGACGGCCTCGGTCAGCTGGCCGCCCTCCTCGTAGCCGACGTAGCCCGGGGGCGCGCCCACGAGGCGCGACACGGCGTGGCGCTCCATGTACTCGGACATGTCGATCCGCACCATCGAGCGCTCGTCGTCGAAGAGCAGCTCGGCGAGGGTCTTCGCGAGCTCGGTCTTGCCGACGCCGGTCGGGCCGAGGAACAGGAACGAGCCGATCGGCCGGTTCGGGTCGCCGAGGCCCGCGCGCGAGCGCCGGATCGCGTCGGCGACGGCGCGGATCGCCTCGTCCTGGCCGACGAGCCGCTCGTGGAGGCGCTGCTCGAGCTCGACGAGCTTCTGCATCTCGCCCTCCATCAGGCGGCTGACGGGGATGCCGGTCCACGCGCCGACGACCTCGGCGACGTCCTCCTCGTCGACCTCCTCCTTGAGGACCGAGCCGTGGGCCTGGACCTCCGCGAGGGCGTCCGTCTCGGCCGCGAGCTCGGCCTCGTAGGCCGGCAGGTCCCCGTACGTGAGCTTGGCGGCGCGCTGCAGGTCGGCCTCGCGCTCGGCGCGCTCGGCCTCCGCCTTGACGTCCTCGATCATGCCCTTGAGCCGGCGGATCGCGTCGATGTGGCGCTTCTCGACCTCCCAGCGCTCGCGCATCCGGCCGGCCGACTCCTGCAGCTCCTCGAGCTCGTCGGCGAGCGCCGCGCGACGCTCGGCGGAGGCCGCGTCGGTCTCCTTGGCGAGTGCGGCGTCCTCGATCTCGAGGCGCACGATGCGGCGCTCGACCTCGTCGAGCTCGGTCGGGCGCGAGTCGATCTCGATGCGCAGTCGGCTGGCGGCCTCGTCGATCAGGTCGATCGCCTTGTCGGGGAGGAAGCGGTCCGCGATGTAGCGGTCCGACAGCATCGCGGCGGCGACGATCGCGGAGTCCTGGATGCGCACGCCGTGGTGCACCTCGTAGCGCTCCTTGAGGCCGCGCAGGATGCCGATCGCGTCCTCCACGCTCGGCTCGCCGACGAGGACGGTCTGGAAGCGGCGCGCGAGCGCGGCGTCCTTCTCGACGTGCTTGCGGTACTCGTCGAGGGTGGTCGCGCCGATCGCGCGCAGCTCGCCACGGGCCAGCATCGGCTTGAGCAGGTTGGCGGCATCGACCGCGCCCTCGGCGGCGCCGGCGCCGACGACGGTGTGGAGCTCGTCGATGAACAGCACGACCTGGCCCTCGGCCGCCGTGACCTCGCCGAGGACGGCCTTGAGGCGCTCCTCGAACTCGCCGCGGAACTTCGCGCCGGCGAGCAGCGCGCCCATGTCGAGCGCCCAGATGCGGCGGCCGCGCAGGCTCTCCGGCACGTCGCCCTGGACGATGCGCTGCGCGAGGCCCTCGGCGATGGCCGTCTTGCCGACGCCGGGATCGCCGATCAGGACGGGGTTGTTCTTCGTGCGCCGCGACAGGACCTGCACGACGCGGCGGATCTCGTCGTCGCGGCCGATCACGGGATCGACCTTGCCGGCCTCGGCGGCGGCGGTCAGGTCGCGGGCGTACTTCTCGAGGGCCCCGTAGAGGTCCTCGGCGTTCGGGTCGGTGACGCGCTGGCCGCCGCGCACGGCCCTGAGGGCCTCGAGCAGGGCGTCGCGGGTCACGTTCTGGCGGCGCAGCAGGTCCTTGGCCTGGCCGGACTGCTCGGCGAGGGCGATCAGGAGGTGCTCGGAGGCGACGAACGCGTCGCCCATGCCCTGCGCCTCGGTGTGGGCGCGCTCGAGGACCTCGCGCAGGGCGAGGGCGGCCTGCGGCGCGGTCGCGGCGCCCTGCATGGCGGGCAGGCCGGCGAGGGCGTCGTCCGTCGCGCGGCGCAGCGCCTCGGTGTCGGCGCCCGCGCCCTTCAGCAGCATCTCGGCCACCGCGCCCTGCTCGTGCAGGAGGCCGGCGAGGAGGTGCAGCGGGGTCAGTTCGGGGTTGCCCGTGACGCGGGCGCGCTCGGCCGCCTGGGCCAGCGCCTCCTGCGCCTTGACGGTCATCTTGGTGGGATCCATGGGGTGTCTCTTCCGGTGGTTCGGAGGGGGTTGGAAAGGGGATCAGGCGCGGGGCCGGCGGCGGCGGATCACGATCTCCGCGCCCGGCGGGGCGTAGGGCACGATCTCGCGCCTGTAGGAGCGGTGCACGCTCTCCAGCTCGACCTGCATCGCGCGGGCCGCCTCGTCGAGCGCGGCCGACAGGTCGGCCACCTGCTGCTCGAGCCCGCGGATCTCGTCCTCGAGGCGCAGCACGTGCTCGACGCCCTGCAGGGACAGCCCGAGGCCGGAGGCGAGCTCCGTGATGCGGCGCAGGCGCGCCAGCTCGACGTCCGAGTAGAGGCGCGTGCCGCCGGCGGTCCGTCGCGGACGCACGAGCCCGCGCGACTCGTACATGCGCAGGGTCTGCGGATGCATGCCGACCAGCTCCGCGGCGACGCCGATCATGTACTTCGGGGTGTGCTCGTTCACGCGAACAGCTCCGCACGCGGGTCGCTGCCGCCGTCGAGGGCCGCGTAGCGCTCGAGCGCCTCGGCCTGCTGGCTGGAGAGCTCGGCGGGCACGACGACCTTCAGGCGCACCAGCAGCGAGCCCGCGTCGTCCTGCTCGGACGGCACGCCGTGGCCCTTGACGCGCAGCATCTTGCCGTCGGCGGAGCCGGGCGGCACCTTCACGCGGACGCGCTCGCCGAGCGGGGTGGGCACGTCGATCTCGGCGCCGAGTGCCGCTTCGGGGAACGTGATCGGCACGTCGACGACGATGTCCCGCCCGCGCCGCGTGAAGCGCTCGGACGGCAGCACCTGCACGACGACCCAGAGGTCGCCCGGCGGGGGGG
>JBMTER010000138.1:0-4560 GCA_049433345.1 Gaiellales bacterium
GTGACGGGCGCTTCGGGATCGCCGAGGATGGCGCCCGCCTGCGGGATCCCGGCGAAGCGCTCCTCGACCTCGTTGACGCCGGTCAGCTTGCCGGCCTCGACCTCGGCGGCGCTGGCGCCACCCGCGCCGGAATCACCCGAGCGCTGCGAGAGGAAGATCAGGGCCCCCGCGACGACGATCGCCACTGCACCGGCAACGATCAGCGTCATACCGAGGCTGCGGCGCGAGCCGGATGGCTTCGCGTCCTTCCGCTGCGCAGACTTCGGGGTCTTCTTCGCGTCGGCCATGGGGTTCCTCGTGCGCGGGGTGGACGACCGCATGCTAGCGGCAGGGAGCCGCTAGGCGACCGTGACGTCGTCGCAGAGGTAGACGTCCTGGATCGCGTGGAGGAGCGCGATGCCCTCCGCGCGCGGGCGCTGGAACGCCTTGCGGCCCGAGATCATGCCCATGCCGCCGGCGCGCTTGTTGACGACCGCGGTGGCCACGGCGTCGTGCAGGTCGTTGTCGCCGGAGGCGCCACCCGAGTTGATCAGGCCGGCGCGGCCCATGTAGCAGCCGGCGACCTGGTAGCGGGTCATGTCGATGGGGTGGTCCGTCAGGAGCTCCTCGTAGACGCGCTTGTCCGTCTTGCCGAACTTCAGGTCGAGGAAGCCGGGGGCGGCCGTCTCGGGCGCCTTCTGCTTGATGATGTCGGCTTCGATCGTGACGCCGAGGTGGTTGGCCTGGCTGGTCAGGTCGGCGGCGACGTGGTAGTCGGGGCCACCGTCCTTCGCGGAGAAGGCCGAATTGCGCAGGTAGCACCACAGCACCGTCGCCATCCCCAGCTCGTGGGCGGCCTGGAAGGCGTCGGACACCTCCTGCAGCTGGCGCTTCGACTCCTCCGAGCCGAAGTAGATCGTCGCACCGACGCTGGTCGCGCCCATCTCGAACGCCTGCTGGATCGAGGCGAACATGATCTGGTCGTAGCCGTTCGGGTAGCTGAGGAACTCGTTGTGGTTGAGCTTCAGCATGAACGGGATGCGGTGCGCGTACCGGCGCGAGACGGACCCGAGCACGCCGAGGGTCGAGGCCACCGCGTTGCAGCCGCCCTCGATCGCCAGCTCGACGATGTTCGCCGGGTCGAAGTAGTCGGGGTTCTTCGCGAACGAGGCGCCCGCGGAGTGCTCGATGCCCTGGTCGACGGGCAGGATCGACAGGTAGCCGGTGCCGCCGAGGCGGCCGTGGTCGTACATCGCCTGCAGGCTCTTGAGGACGGGGACGGGGCGGTCCGAGTCCCGCACGACGCGCTCGACGAAATCCGGTCCGGGGAGGTGCAGCCGGCCCTTGTCGATCGTGCCGCAGCTGTGCCCGAGCAGGTAGTCGGCCTTGTCGCCGAGGATCTCGGTGATGCCGTCGATGCCCATTCCCGCCACGTCGTCCCTCCGCAAATCGGTAACGGCCGCATGCTAGCCGCTCGCCCTGCCGGCGGCGTGGCGACCGCCCGCAGGGGCCTCAGTCGAAGAAGGTGTCGTCGTGGCGATAGGGCGGCGCGCAGCAGCAGAGCAGGCGCAGGCGGCTGCCGGCGTGCGCCGTGATCTGGTGGCGCGCCCCGGGCGGGATCAGGATCGCGTCGCCGGGGCCGACGTCGCGCTCGTCGCCATCGACCTCCATCACGCCGGTGCCCTCGAGCAGGAAGTAGATCTCCTCGCAGACGCCATGGCGATGGCGGACGGTGGCCGTGCCGGGCTCGAGCGTGGCCTCGGCGAGGCTCTGGTTCGCCGTCGGCGGGTGCACCACGTTGAGCAGCTCGCGGATCGTCGAGCCGTCGGCGGTGATGAACGGCTCGGCGTCGCGGTCCAGGTTGCGCACCTGCATCAGGCGTCCTCCTCGAGGCGGGTGAGGGCGAAGCGTGCGGCGCCGCGCAGGGCGCACGTGTCGTCGAGGATGACCCGCACGGCCATCCTCTCGAGCAGGCCGTCGTAGCGGCCCTTGGCGTGGAACGCGTCGAGGAATCCGCCGCCTGAGAGCAGGGGCAGGATCCGCGGCGCGATGCCGCCGCCGATGTAGAGGCCGCCGGTCGAGAGCATGGTCAGGGCGACGTTGCCGGCGACGGCGCCATAGGCGCGGGTGAACAGGTCGAGGGCCTCGATCGCGCTGGGGTCGGTTTCGGCGAGGGCGGCCTCGGCCAGCGCCCGGCCAGGATCGCCCGCGCCGCTGGCCGCCACGAGCTCGGGGCCGGCCTCGGCGCGACCGGTCTCCGTCACGAAGGCGTGGATGGCGCGCAGTCCGAGCCCGGAGGCGACGCGCTCGGCCGAGACGTGGCCCCACTCGGGGTGGGCGGCCCGCAGCCACAGCAGCAGCGCGTCCTCGCGGGCGTCGCGCGGGCCGAAGTCGACGTGGCCGCCTTCGCTCGCGAACGGGAGCCAGCGCTCGCCCACGGGCACGATGCCGGCGATGCCGAGTCCGGTGCCGGCCGAGCAGACGGCTCGGTTGCCGCCGAGGCCGATCGCGTCGGGCTGGAGCTCGTGCAGCGCCTCCGTGGGCAGCTCGGCGATGCCCCAGGCGTTCGCCAGCAGGTCGTTCAGGAGGTGGCCGCGATGGTGGCCGATCGCGGTCCTCAGGTCATCCTCCGAGACGGCCCACGGGAGGTTGACCGGTTCGGCGCGGCCGCCGACGAGGGGCGCGGCGATGCCGATCGCGGCGGCTCCGACGGGGCCGGGATGCTCCTCGAGGTAGCGGCGCACGAGCGCGGTCAGCGACGCGCTGCCGGGGACGTCGTAGACGGCCGTGTCGGCGAGCTCGACGGGCCCCGGGCCGGGCTGCGCGCGCGCGAAGCGCGCGTGCGTGCCGCCGACGTCGCCCGCCAGGACCCCGCTCACGGCACGATCACCACGCGGCCGAGGGCGCCCAGCGCGTCCTCGTACCCGCGCGGGGCGGAGTAGACGGTGTCGAGCGCCTGGGAGAGCAGCGCCGCATCGCAGGCGCCGCCGGGTCGCGGGGCGATCGACCGGCCGGCGACCGTGACGGCCTCGATCGGCTCCGGACCGGTGCCCGGGGACAGCGACACGTTGACGTCGGCGCGCGCCGCGATCCAGGCGGCGAGCAGCAGCGCCGACGGGCGCGTCGGATCGCCGACGACGTGCGCGGACGGGGCGAACGCGAGCAGGCTGCGCGCCGTCTCGTCCTCGAAGGCGGCGCTGATCCGCTGGCGCCACGAGCGGCTGCGCAGCCACGCGAGGTCGCGGCTCGGATGCGCGAGCGCCGTGGCGTGCGCGAAGGCGAGTGCGCGGGCGGCGTCGGGATCGCGGTCCGAGTCGTACACGGTCACGTGCGCGGTGCGCGCGAGCGCGTCCGCCACCCGCCCGAAATCGCAGCCCGGCAGCCACGCCACCGTCGGGATCCCGCGGGCGAGCAGCGGCGCGATCAGGCTCGACGCGTGCTCCAGGCGGTCGTCGGAGGCGTGCAGGTGGACGTCCTCGACGAGCACCTCCATCTGCGCCTCGCCGACCCGGATCAGCCGCACGCGAACCTCGCCGTCGAGGCGATCCGCGCGGTGGGCCTGCAGGCGGATCATGCGGGCCGGGTGCAGGGCCATCTCCTCGCGCGAGCCGCCGTCGTGGGGGATCGGGGCGACGGGGCCGGAGTGCGGCGCCACCAGCAGGTTCATCGTGCGCAGCGAGACGTGCTCGCCACCGAGGTGCTCGGCCTCGCGCAGGAGCCGCGCGAGGGCCTCGGCGACGAGGTCCGTGCGGGTGTCGGCGGCCTTCCAGTGGAGGCCGCGGATGAGGTCGCCCGGGTCGTGCGCGGCCGCGCTCACAGCCGCCGCCACTTGCGTCCGTCGTCGCGGATCAGGGCGTCCGCCGAGGGCGGGCCCGGCGTGCCGGCCTCGTACGGCTCGAGCGGCACGTCGTCGCGCTGCCAGGAGTCGATCACCGGGTCGACGATCCGCCACGCCTGCTCGACCTCATCGGAACGCGTGAACAGCGTCGCGTCGCCCCGCAGGGCGTCGAGCAGCAGCCGCTCGTAGGCCTCCGGCGTGTCGCGGGTGAAGGTCTCCCCGTAGAGGAAGTCCATCCGCACGGGCCGGAGCTCGGTCTCCGCGCCAGGCGCCTTGGCCTCGATCCTGAGCGACGCGCCCTCGTTCGGCTGGATCGACAGGGTCAGCAGGTTCGGGCGGATGCTCTGGCTGATGCGCGGGTCGGAGAACGGCTTGTGCGGGACGGGTCGGAAGGCGATCGTGATCTCCGTCGAGCGGCGCGGCATGCGCTTGCCGGCGCGCACGTAGAAGGGCGTGCCCGCCCAGCGCCAGTTGTTGATCTCGAGCTTGAGCGCGGCGAGCGTGTCGGTCTGCGAGCCCGCCGGCACGTTCGGCTCCTCGAGGTAGCCCGGCACGGGCCCGCCGTCGACGTGGCCCGCCGTGTACTGGCCGCGGGCGGAGCCGACGCAGCGGATCGAGCGCAGCGCCTTCGCCTTCTCGTCGCGGATCTCGTCCGCCGCGAAGGTGGCGGGCGGCTCCATCGCGGTCAGCGCCACCAGCTGCATGGCGTGGTTCTGGATGATGTCCCGGATCGCGCCGGCCGG
>JBMTER010000139.1:0-4507 GCA_049433345.1 Gaiellales bacterium
CCGGCTCGAGCTCGTGCTCGGCCAGGCGCTCGACGATCTCGGAGAAGTTGAGGGTGCCGCGGTCATGGCCCAACTCCAGCAGCTGCTGGAACTCGGCGAGGTCGTGGATCTCGTTCGGCTGTTCGACGATCATCGGTTCCGCTGCCCCTTCCGGAGGTCCGGCGCAGGGCGCCGGTAGACTTCCTACTTCGCGCACTGGCGCTCCATCCCCAACGTACGACGGAGACCACCTATTCCCCTGCAGGCGACTTCGCTGGCGCTCGGCCCCTACGGGACTAACTGCTACATCGTCCACCCGGACGATGCGGCCGACTGCCTCGTGATCGACCCCGGCGAGGAGCCGGAGCGGGTGCTGGCCGCCCTCGGGGAGCTGGGCCTGAGCTGCGCCGCCGTGCTGGTGACGCACTCGCACCTCGACCACATCGGCGCGGTCGGCGCGGTCGCCCGGGCGGCGACGTGCCCAGTCTACACCTCGCCTGGAGACGCCGCCGTGGTGGCGCACGTCAACGACCACCTGTGGCCCGGCTTCGGACCGTACGTCGAGCACGAGCCGGAGGGACGGCTCGTGCCGGGTGAACGGCTCGAGCTCGCGGGAATCGCGATCGACGTCCTCGCGACCCCCGGCCACCACCCGCACGCCGTCTCGCTCGTCCTGACCGGCTCCGACGACGACCAGCTGCTGGCCTCGGGCGACGTCCTCTTCGCCGGCTCGGTCGGCCGCACGGACCTCGAGGGCGGCGACTGGGACGTGCTGGCCGTCTCGCTCGGAGTCCTGGCCGACGCGGTCGATCACGATGTCCCGGTGCTGCCCGGCCACGGACCGGTGACCACGCTGCGCCACGAGCTCGCCACCAACCCCTTCCTGACCGGGATCGGCGCGTGAAGGACGGCTTCCAGGCGCCGCGCGGTACGCTCGACTGGCTCCCGCCCCGCTCGGGCGCGCGCCGGGCGATGATCGACGCCTTCGCCACCCGTGCGGAGCGCGCCGGATTCCGCGAGGCGCGGACGCCCGTCTTCGAGGACAAGGCGCTGTTCGCGCGGACCGCCGGCGAGTCGTCGGAGGTGGTCGGCAAGGAGATGTACGTCTTCACCGATCAGGGCGACCGCGAGCTCGCCCTGCGGCCCGAGTTCACGGCCGGGATCGTCCGCGCGTACCTGGAGCACGGGCTCTCCCGCGAGGCGCAGCCGGTGCGGCTGTGGTCGGCGGGCTCGTGCTACCGCTACGCCGCGGTGCAGCGCGGCCGCTACCGCGAGTTCACGCAGGTCAACGCCGAGGCGATCGGCTCGGACGATCCCGCCGTCGACGCCGAGCTGATCGCGCTGCAGGTCGGCTGGTTCCGCGAGCTCGGGCTTGACGGGCTCGAGGTGCGCCTGAACACCGTCGGCGACCGCGCCGACCGGGAGCCCTATCTCGCGCTCCTGCGCGCCTACCTCGACGAGCACCTCGACGCCGTCGACGACGACGTCCGGCGGCAGCGCGACCTCAACCCCCTGCGCGCCTTCGACACGAAGGACCCGGCCTCGCGGGCGGTGATGGCGGGCGCTCCGACGATCGCCGACCATGTCGGCCCGGCGGCGGCGGAGCACTTCGCGCAGGTGCGCGAGCTGCTCGACGCGCGGGGCATCGCCTACGTCCTCGATCCGACCCTGGTGCGCGGCCTCGACTACTACAGCCGCACCACGTGGGAGGTCGCCTGGCCCGAGCTGGGCGCCCAGTCGGGGATCGGCGGCGGCGGTCGCTACGACGGCCTCGCCGAGCTGATCGGCGGCCCGCCGACGCCGGGTGCCGGCTTCGCCTGCGGCGTCGAGCGGGTGCTGCTGGCGCTCGAGGCGCAGGAGCGGCTTCCCGGCGATGCGACCCGCTGCGACGCGTTCTTCATGGTGCTCGCGCCCGCCGCGCGACCGCGGCTGCACGCGCTGATGGAGACGGCCCGCGAGGCGGGGCTGACCTGCGAGGCCGACCTCGCGGGGCGGGCCGCGAAGGGCCAGATGAAGCAGGCCGACCGGGTCGGTGCCGCACGCACGGTCGTCTGCGGCGACGATGAATGGGCGCGCGGGGCCTGCCTCGTTCGCGACATGCGAAGCGGTGACCAGGTCGAGGTGGCGCTGGACGGCCTGGTGGAGCACCTGATCCGAGCCGGCGCCGGAGACGCGGGACGATGAGCTACAGGACCCAGATGTGCGGCGAGTTCGGCGAGGCCCAGATCGGAACGGCCGCGATCGCCTCGGGCTGGACCGCCCGCAAGCGCGACCACGGCGGACTCGTGTTCATCGACCTGCGCGACCGCAGCGGCATGGTCCAGCTCGTGATCGATCCCGACGTCGCGCCGGCCGCGCTCGCCGTCGCCCAGGCCGCACGCGTCGAGTCGGTGCTGCGCGCCGAGGGCGACGTCGTCGCCCGCTCGCCCGAGACGGTCAACCCGAACCTGCCGACCGGGGGCGTCGAGATCATGGTCCGCGCGCTCGAGGAGCTGGCACCCTCGGATCCCCTGCCGTTCCAGCTCGACGACGAGGGCGTCGACGAGTCGCTGCGGATCCGCCATCGCGCCCTCGACCTGCGCCGCGACGAGCTGCAGCGCAACCTGCGCATCCGCTTCGACGTGACGCGGCTGATCCGCCGCCACCTCGAGGAGCGCGGCTTCTGGGAGCTCGAGACGCCGATCCTGACCAAGTCGACCCCGGAGGGGGCTCGCGACTTCGTCGTGCCGGCGCGGCTCGCGCCCGGCTCGGTCTACGCGCTGCCGCAGTCGCCGCAGCTGTTCAAGCAGCTCTACATGATGGCCGGCTACGAGCGCTACTACCAGATCGCCCGCTGCTTCCGTGACGAGGCGCAGCGCGCCGACCGCCAGCTCGAGTTCACCCAGCTCGACGTCGAGATGTCGTTCGTCACCCGCGACGAGGTCCTCGATCTCGCGGAGGGCCTCTACTGCGAGCTCTGGCGCGAGCTCGCCGGCGTCGAGCTGCCGCGGCCGTTCCCGCGGCTCAGCCACGCCGACGCGATGCTGCGCTACGGGTCGGACAAGCCCGACCTGCGCTACGGACTCGAGATCGCGGACGTGTCGGACGCCGTGCGCGGCTCGGGCTTCGCGGTCTTCCAGGGCGCGCTCGAGGCGGGCGGCTGCGTGCGCGCGCTGGCCTGCCCGGGCGCCGCGACCCTGAGCCGCAAGGACCTCGACGAGCTCGCCGAGTTCGCGAAGGAGTGGGGCGGCAAGGGCCTCGCGTACCTGCTGCTCGATCCCGGCGGCGAGGTCCGCTCGCCGATCGCCAAGTTCCTGACGGCCGACGAGATCGCGGCCGTCGTGGCCCGGACGGGCGCGGTCGAGGGGGATGCCGTCTTCATCGCCGCCGACCAGGTGGCGGTCGTGCAGCGCGTCCTCGGCGCCCTGCGCCCGCATCTCGCGGAGCGCTTCGACCTGGCCGACCCCGCCGCGTGGTCGTTCCTGTTCGTCGTCGACTTCCCGCTCTTCGGCTGGGACGAGGACGAGCGCCGCTGGGTCGCCGCGCACCACATGTTCACGGCGCCACGGCGCGAGGACGAGGACCTGATCGAGTCGGACCCGGGCGCCGTGGTGTCCGAGGCCTACGACCTCGTCATCAACGGCTCGGAAATCGCGTCCGGCTCGATCAGGATCAACCGCCCGGACCTCCAGGAGCGCGTCTTCCGCACCGTCGGCTTCTCCGCGGAGGAGGCGGAGGAGCGCTTCGGCTTCCTGCTGCGGGCGCTGCGCTACGGGGCGCCGCCGCACGGCGGCATCGCGCCCGGCATCGATCGCACCGTGATGCTGCTGGCGGGCACGGAGTCGATCCGCGACGTGATCGCCTTTCCGACGATCGCCGGCGGCGGCGATCCGCTGACCGACGCCCCGTCGCCGGCCGCCCCCGAGCAGTGGCGCGACCTCGGGCTGCCGGTGCCGCCGGCGCCCGCGCCGCCCGAGGGAGCGGGCGCGTGAGCCGGCCCGACGGGCGAGGCCCCGATCAGCTGCGGCCCGTCCGCATCACGCCCGGCTTCCTCGCCTGCGCGCCGAGCGCGCTGATCGAGGTCGGCGCGACACGCGTCCTGTGCACGGCGATCGCCGAGGAGGGCGTGCCGCCGTGGCTGCGCGGCCAGGGGCGCGGCTGGCTGACGGCCGAGTACGGGATGCTCCCCGCCTCGACCGGGCAGCGCAAGGCGCGGGACGCGACACGCGGCAAGCTGGATGGTCGGACCGTAGAGATCCAGCGCCTGATCGGCCGGTCGCTGCGCGCCGTCGTCGACCTCGACCGGCTCGGCGAGCGCACCCTGTGGGTGGACTGCGACGTCCTCGAGGCCGACGGCGGCACGCGCTGCGCCGCGATCACCGGCGCCTGGGTCGCCGTCCGCATCGCCCTGGAGCGGATCGGAATGGCCCACGCCCTGTCCGACGCGATCGCCGCCGTCAGCGTCGGCATCGTCGACGGACGCGCGGTCCTCGACCTGCCGTACGTCGACGACTCCGCGGCCGACGTCGACATGAAAGTCGTGATGACC
>JBMTER010000140.1:0-4497 GCA_049433345.1 Gaiellales bacterium
GGGGCCATCGCGGGCGCCCCGGCGGCGGCCGCGGCGACTCCTGCGGGCTGCCGCTGCGCCGCCGCGGCCTCCCTGCCGATGATGAACGCGGGCAGCTCGTCGGAGCCGCGGCGCCCCCGGTACTCCGGCTCGCGCGACTTGAGGACGCTCAGCAGCGGCGAGGCGATGAAGAAGGATGAGTAGGCGCCCGAGGCGATGCCCACGATCAGCGCGAACGCGAAGTCCTGCAGCGTCTCGCCACCGAAGATGAAGAGCGCGAGAATCGGGACGAGCGTCGACAGCGACGTGTTGAGGGAGCGTGTCACGGTCTCCCACAGCGAGATGTTGACGATCTGGTCGTAGGTGTGGCGCTTGAGGACGCGCTCGTTCTCGCGCACCCGGTCGAACACGATGATCGTGTCGTACAGCGAGTAGCCGAGGATGGTCAGGAGCGCCGCGATCGAGGCGCTCGTCACCTCCCGCCCCGAGACCGCGTAGATGCCGGCGGCCAGCACGAGGTCGTGGAGCAGGGCGACCACCATCGGCACCGAGTACTTCCAGTCGAAGCGGACCGCGATGAAGATGATGATCAGGATCAGCGAGAAGGCGAGCGCGAGCAGCGCCCCGCGGAGGATCTCCGAGCCGAACGACGCCGACACGGTGCGGACGTCGATCTCCTGCTCGAGGCCGTAGGACTGGTTCAGCACCTGCGCGATGGTCTGGATCTCTCCGGCGGGGATCTCCTTCGCATCGATCTGGAAGGCGGTGAACGTGCTGCCCGTCTGCTCGCCCTCGCCGCGCACGATCGCGGTCCGCAGGTCGCCGTCGACCTCGGTCAGGACGCCGCGGATCTCCTCCACCGTGGCCGGGTCGCCCGTCACGATCGCCATCCGCGTCCCGCCGGTGAAGTCGAGCCCGAGGTTGAGCCCGCGCAGACCGAGCGCGCCGATGCTGAGGACCATGATCGCCGCGGCGATGCCGAACCAGAGGCGCTTGCGGCCGGCGAAGTCGAAGCGCCAGCGCACCGGCTTCATGGTGGCGCCGATCACGCGCGGGTTGTCGAACCAGCGGAACCCGGACAGGACCTGCAGGATCGCACGGGTCGCGAACACCGACGTGAACATCGACACGATCACGCCGAGGGCGAGCAGGAACGCGAAGCCCTTGACCGTCGACTGCGCCGCGACGAACAGCACGCCGGCGGTGATCAGGGTGACCGCATTGGCATCGAGGATGGTCCGGAAGCCGCGCGAGTAGCCGGCGCTGATCGCCGCTCGCAGGGTCTTGCCGGTCCGGTACTCCTCCCGGATGCGTTCGAACACGACGATGTTCGCATCAGCGGCGACGCCGATGGTGAGGATCATGCCGGCGATGCCCGGTAGCGTCATCGTGACCGGTATCGCCAGGATCAGCCCGTAGAAGAGGGCCGCGAAGATGATCAGGGCGAGGTCCGCGACCAGTCCGAGGAAGCGGTAGAAGACGACCAGGTAGATCATCATCAGGAGCAGGCCCGCCAGCCCCGCGATCAGGCCCTGCCGAAGCGACTCCTCGCCGAGCGTCGCCGAGACCTGGCTCGACGACAGCGCCACGAAGCGGACCGGCAGCGAGCCCGACTGCAGGACCAGCGCGATGTCGTTGGCCTCGCCGGGGCTGTCGAGGCCGGTGATCTGCGCGCTGCCGCCCTCGATCCCGTTCGGGTTCTGGACGAAGTCGATCGTCGGGTACGTCTGCAGCTCGCCGTCGAGGATGATCGCGAAGTTCTGGAAGTAGAGGGACTCAGCGCCCTCCTGCGCCCCGCCGGCGCTCCACTCCGAGCGACCGCGTTCCGCAAGCTCCTTCGTGATCGAGCCGAAGAGATCCGCGCCGCGACTCGTGAAGTCCATCAGCACGACCGGCTGGCCCGACTGCGGATCGAAGTCGGAGCGCGCGCTCTCGAGGTCGTCGCCGGTCAGGCGCTCGTCCGGCGGCGGCAGGTCGAACATGTACCAGAAGAACTTCTCGGCGGCGGCCGTCGGGACGGGCGTGATGTTCGGGGGACAGCCGGCGGGGCTCTGGTTCGAGCAGCGCACCGCGATGGCGTCCTTCGGCACGCCGAGCACCTCGACGTCGGCGGGGATCGACTGCTCGCCGAGCTGCAGCAGGAGCTGCGCCTCGTCGACCGCGCCGAACTCGTTCAACGGCTCTGCGGTATCCCCCTTCTTGAAGGCGTAGAGCAGGCTCTGATCGCCCGCCTGCGCCTCCTCCGGCACGGCCGTCAGGAGCTCGTAGAGGGACGTCTTCGGGGAGATGCCGGCGCCCGCCACGAACGAGCGCGACACGCCCTGGGTGAGGCCCTCCTGGAGGTCGATGAAGTAGAGCTGGCCGGTCGATCCGACGAGGGCGAAGACGCGCGCGGGGTCGTCCTCGCCGGCGACCGCGATCGAGATGCGATTGCCCTGCTCCTTCTGGATCTGGGGCTCCGCGACGCCGAGTGCGTCGACGCGTGTGCGCAGGATCTGGACCGCCTGGTCCATCTGCTCCTCCGTCACCTCCTGCCCCTTCTCGGGCTGCGCCTCGAGGGTCACCTCGGCGCCGCCCTGCAGGTCGAGGCCGAGGACCGGCTCGCGCAGGTACGACAGGACGCCCGTGCCCACGAGGAGCGCGAACACGGCGGTCAGGATCAGGAACGTACTGCGGCGGAGCATGGGCTCAGGCGGGGCGGTCGGAGCCCTCGCCGGCGGCGTCTCCACCGTCGGCGCCATCCGCACCCTCGGACGCGGCGGCGAGGTCGTCCTCGTGCTCGAGCTCGTCGTCGACCTCGTCCTCGAGGTCCTCGTCGTCCTCGAGGTCCTCGTCGGAGACGCTCGCGGAGATCGCGCGGCGGTCGAAGGTGACGATGACGCCCTCGGCGACCTCGATGTCGGCGGTCTCGCCGTCGAGGGCGCGGATCTCGCCGTGCAGGCCGCCGATGGTGACGACGCGACGACCGACGGCGAGCGAGCGGTCGAGGTCCTCGCGCTTGCGCTTCGCGCGCGACTGCGGCCGGTAGATGAGCAGGTAGAAGAGCGCGCCCATCACGACCACGAGCAGGATCAGCTGCTGATTCACGTCAGTCGTCTCCGGCCAGTCTCTCGAGCGCTTCGCGCTGGAACCCGTCGAAGCGGTCTTCGACGATCGCCTCCCGCGCCTGTGCCGTCAAGGCTAGCAGGAAGGCGATGTTGTGCACCGAGAGAAGCCGCATCCCGAGCAGCTCGCGCTGCGCGACGAGATGGCGGATGTAGGCGCGCGAGAAGCGGGTGCAGGTCGGGCAGCCGCAGGTCGGATCAAGCGGCTGCGGGTCGCGGGCGTAGGCGCGGTTGCGCAGGTTCAGGCGTCCCCGCGAGGTGAGTGCCGCGCCGGTGCGGCCGAGTCGCGTCGGCAGGACGCAGTCGAACATGTCGACGCCGGCGCCGATCACCCGCAGGATGCCCTCGGGATCGCCGATGCCCATGAAGTAGCGGGGTCGTTCCACCGGCAGCATCGCCGTGGTCTCGGCCGTGATCCGGAACGTGTCGTCGCGGGCCTCGCCGACGGCCAGCCCGCCGACCGCGTAGCCGTCGAACCCGATCCCGATCAGGTCGCGCGCGGCGCTCGCGCAGCGCCACGTCGGTGCCGCCCTGCACGATCCCGAAGCGCAGCTGCCCCGGCGCGGCGGGTGCGGCCCGGCAGCGCTCCGCCCAGCGTGTCGTGCGCTCGACGGCCCGCGCCACCTCGGCGAGCGGTGCGTCGGCGGACGGGACCTCGTCGAGGCACATGGCGATGTCCGAGCCGAGGTCGGCCTGGATCCGCATCGCGTCCTCGGGACGCAGCCGCACGAGGTCGCCGTCGTAGACGCTGCGGAAGGTGGCGCCGTCGTCGTCGACGGTGCGCGTGTGCGCGAGCGAGAAGACCTGGAAGCCGCCCGAGTCGGTCAGGATCGGGCCGTCCCAGCCCATGAAGCGATGCAGGCCGCCGAGCTCGCGCACGAGGTCCTCGCCGGGTCGCAGGTGCAGGTGGTAGGTGTTGCCGAGCAGGACCTGCGTGCCGACCTGGCGGAGCTCGGCCGGATCGACGCCCTTGACCGTGCCGAGCGTGCCGACGGGCATGAAGACGGGTGTGCGGACCGGGCCGTGGGCGGTCATCAGCGTCCCGGCGCGCGCCGCGCCGTCCGTCGCCTCGAGCGTGAAGTCCCCCGGCCCGCTCATGCGATCAGCATCGCGTCGCCGAAGGAGTAGAAGCGGTAGCGCTCGCGCACGGCGTGAGCGTACGCGGCCCGCACCGGGGCCTCGCCGCCGAGCGCCATCACGAGCGCGAGCAGGGTCGAGCGCGGCAGGTGGAAGTTCGTGACGAGGGCGTCGACCAGCCCGAACCGGTGGCCCGGCTGGATCAGCAGGGCGCTCCGGCCCGTGTCGGGCGCCGCCGGATCCGCGATCGTCTCGAGGACGCGCACCGTGGTGGTGCCGACGGCGACGATGCGGCGCCCCGCCTCCCGCGCGGCGCCCATCCGCGCGCGCGCCGCGG
>JBMTER010000141.1:0-4497 GCA_049433345.1 Gaiellales bacterium
GCCGACCCCGGCGCGCTCGCCTGGGCCGGGATGGGCGTCGACCTGGTGCTCGAGGCGACCGGCGCCCTGATGACCGCGGACGCGCTCCAGCCCCTCTTCGACCGCGGCGCGCGCAAGGTCGTGGTCGCCGCCCCCGTCCACGACCCCGCCGCGGCCAACATCGTGATGGGCGTCAACGAGGACGCCTACCTGCCGGACGTGCACGACATCGCGACGGCCGCCTCCTGCACCACCAACTGCCTCGCGCCGGTCGTGCAGGCGCTGCACGGGGCGATCGGGATCCGCCACGGGCAGATCACCACCCTGCACGACCAGACCAACACGCAGACCATCGTCGACCGGCCGCACCGCGACCTCCGCCGCGCCCGCGCCTCGAGCCTATCCCTGATCCCCACGCCGACCGGTTCCGCCAGGGCGATCGGCCTGATTTTCCCCGAGCTCGAGGGGCGCCTCGACGGCATCGCCGTGCGCGTGCCGCTGCTCAATGCCTCACTCACCGACTGCGTCTTCGAGCTGGCCCGCGAGGCGACGGCCACGGAGGTGAACGCCGTCCTGCGCGCCGCCTCCGAGGGCCCCCTGCGCGGCATCCTCGGCTACGAGGAGCGGCCGCTCGTCTCCGTCGACTTCCGCACCGACCCGCGCTCGTCGATCGTCGACGCCCCCTCGACGCGGGTGATCGCGGGCACTCAGGCGAAGGTGCTGGCCTGGTACGACAACGAGTGGGGCTACGCCAACCGCTACGCGGAGCTGGCCGCGCTCGTCGCGCGCCGGCTCGACGGGTAGGGGCCGCGCCGTGGCCGCGGACGCCCGACGCGCCGGGGACCTGCGCAACTACGCGGTGGTCACCGCCGCCTACTGGGCCGACACGGTCGCCGACGGCGCGATCCGGCTGCTCGTCCTCTTCTACTTCTACCAGCTCGGCTACAGCCCGCTCGAGCTGGCCACCCTGTTCGTCTTCTACGAGGCGTTCGGCGTCGCCACGAACCTCGCCGGCGGCTGGATCGGCGCCCGCTGCGGGCTGCGCACCACCCTGATCGGCGGGCTTGCGGTCCAACTCGGGGCGCTCGGCATGCTCGCGCTCGCCCCCGACGCGTGGCTCGTCGTCGGCTACGTGATGGTCGCCCAGGCCCTCAGCGGCATCGCCAAGGACCTGACCAAGATGAGCTCGAAGTCGGCGGTCAAGCTGGTCGCGCCCGCCGGGCGCTCCGACGCGCTGTTCCGCTGGGTCGCCGTCCTGACCGGCTCGAAGAACGCGCTCAAGGGCGTCGGCTTCTTCGTCGGCGGCCTGCTGCTGTCCACCGTCGGCTTCCAGGCCGGCCTCGGCGTCCTCGCCGTCCTCGTCGGGGCGGGCCTCGCGCTCGTCCTGATCGCGATGCGCGGTGACCTCGGCCGCGCCGACCGCAAGGCGAAGTTCACGCACATGCTCTCCAAGAGCCGGGCGATCAACCTGCTCAGCGGCGCGCGCGTCCTGCTGTTCGCCGCCCGCGACGTCTGGTTCGTCGTCGCGCTGCCCGTCTTCCTGCGCACCGTCCTCGGCTGGACGTTCTGGGAGGTCGGCGGCTTCATGGCCGTGTGGGTGATCGGCTACGGTGCCGTGCAGGCCGCCGCCCCGGGGATCCTGCGCCGCGAGGGGCGCGCCGAGCCGACCGGCCGCACCGCCGCGCTGCTCGCGTTCCCACTCGCCGTGCTGCCCCTCCTGATCGCCGTTGCCCTGTGGGCCGACGCCGACCCCACGCTCGCGCTCGTCGCGGGCCTGATCGCCTTCGGCGTCGTCTTCGCCCTCAACTCGTCCGTGCACTCGTTCCTCGTGCTGCGCTACGCCGACGGCGACCGCGTCGCGATGGACGTGGGCTTCTACTACATGGCGAACGCCGCCGGACGGCTCGCCGGCACCCTGCTCTCCGGCCTCGTCTACCAGTGGCTGGGCCTCGAGGCCTGCCTGCTCGCCTCCGCCCTGATGGTGCTCGGCGCCGGCCTGATCTCGCTCGCCCTGCCCGGCGGCACGCGGGGCGCGGCGGCCGCGGCGGCCGCCCCGCCCGCCCTTCCCTAGCCGCGCTGGCGGACCAGCTCGGTCAGCTTGGGGACGATGTCGTGCAGGTCGCCGACGACGCCGAGGTCGGCGTAGTCGAAGATCGGCGCGTTCTTGTCCTTGTTGATCGCGACGATCGTGCCGGAGCCCTGCATGCCGACCTTGTGCTGGATCGCGCCGGAGATGCCGCACGCGATGTAGAGCTTCGGCGCGACGGTCTTGCCGGTCTGGCCGACCTGCGCCGAGTACGGGTACCAGCCCGCGTCGACGACGGCGCGGGTGGCGGCGACCGCGCCGCCGAAGGCCGACGCGCACTCCTCGATCAGCGCGAAGCCGCCGGCCTCGCCGAGGCCGCGACCGCCGGCCACGAGCACCTCGGCCGCGCCGATGTCGGGACCGGAGTCCTCGGCGTCCTCGTGGCCGACCAGCTCGACCGCCTCCGACCAGGCCCGGAAGGCCGGCTGGATGCGCTCGACGGGCGCCGTGGCGCCGGAGCCGTCGGTCGCCGCGAACGCGTTGGCGCGCGTCACCACGACCCCGACGGGCGTCGCGAAGCCGCAGTGGGCGAGGACGGAGTCGCCGAGGCCAGAGCGGCGCGTGACGAGCGCGCCGCCGTCGGCGACGAGCTCGACCGCGTCGATCACGATGCCGGCGCCGAGCCGGGCCGCGAGGCCCGCCATCGCGTCGGCGGTCATGATCGAGGCGCCCGCAAGCCAGTAGCGGTACCCGCCCGCCTCCTGCGCGGCGGCGCAGGCGTCGACGACCGGCTGGGCGAGGCCCGAGCCGAGCCGCGCGTCGTCGGCGACGACGACCGCGGACGCGCCGTGCCCGCCGAGGGCGGCCATCGCGGCGTCGTCGAGGCCGGAGCCGGTGACGACGGCGGTGACGGGGACGCCGAGCGCCGCGCCGAGGCGCGCCGCCTCCTCGAGCACCCCGAGGGAGCCCTTGGCGACCTGGCCGCCCTGGACCTCGCAGAGGACCGCGATCCCGCTCATCAGGCCACCACCTTCTTCTCGACGAGGAACTCCATGATCTTCTCGGCCGCCGAGCCGTCGTCCTCGATCAGGACGGTGTCGCCGCGGCCCTCGGGCTTCGACAGCCCGCTGACCTGCGTGCCGGCGCCGGCCGAGCCCACGCTGGCGGCGTCGACGCCGAGGTCGGCGAGGGTCAGCACCTCGTGCGGCTTCTTCTTGGCGCCCATGATGGCGGGCAGCGGCGGGTAGCGCGGGTCGTTGATCGCGTCGGACACCGACACCACGCACGGGGTCTGCGCCTTGACGGTGTCGTAGCCCGTCTCGACCTGGCGCTTGACGGTGACGGAGCCATCGCCGAGCTCGATCGACGCGGCCTGCGTGACGCACGGCAGCTCGAGCAGCTCGGCCACGAGGCCGGCCATCACGTAGCACTCGGCGTCGGCGGCCTGCTGGCCGAGCAGGATCAGGTCGAACTGCTCGCGCTTCAGCGCCGCGGCGAGGATGCGCGCGGTGCCGAGCAGGTCGCTGCCGGCCGCGCCCGCGTCGGCGACGTGGACCGATCGGTCGCCGCCCTGGGCGAGCGCGCGGTCGACCGAGCGGGCCGCGCTCTCCGGGGCGACCATGACCACGGTGATCTCCGTGTCGGGGGCCGGCCCCTCCTTGATCTGGACGGCCGCCTCGATCGCGTGCCGGTCATACGGGTTGAGCGTGTTCTCGCCGGCGCGCACCAGCCGGTTCGTCCCCTCGTCGATCCGCTTCTCCGCGGACGGATCGGGGACCTCCTTCACGCAGATCGCGATACGCAAGGTCGGGCCTCCTCGGGTTTTCCCGGCGCCAACGTTACCTGACACCACCGGATGATTCGCCGGCTTCAGGCCGCGCGGCTGAACGGGCCGCGACGGCGGCGGCCGCGCTCGCGCCCGAGCGCGAGCACGTCGGGCGGCACGTCGGCGCCGCGGGCCGCGGCGACGCCGGCGGCCGCGACGGCCTCCTCGATCAGCCCGGCGCGGCGCAGGACCACGCAGGCCTGCACGACCTCGTCGGCTGGCGACAGCTCGTCGGTGACGATCCCGCGGGCCAACTCGACCGCCTGGTCGCGGCGATGCGGGCCCTCGTCGAGGAGGTAGCGGGCGGCCCGTGCTGCGCTCATGGCCTCACGCTACCCCCGAAACGGCCCCCTCCGGGGGATCCCGCGCACTCCGAACAGAGCCTTAACGATCGGCCGATCCGGGGAAATCGCGACGAATGTGAAGACCGCCGACGATCTTCACCGTTCCGGTACGCGACCACCACAGGGCCTTCACCCACGGCCCTGCGGCATCTCCGTACGGTCCCGGCTGACCGCGGACCCCCGCGGGATCCCCAAGGAGGATCATCGAAGAGGAACGGTCGTCTCATCGCGCTCGGCGTCTGCGCGGCGATCGGCGCGGCCTTAGCCGCGCCGGCGCTCGTGGGCGCCGCGGGGGCGGTCTCCCTGGCCCGCCACTAGTACGC
>JBMTER010000142.1:0-4496 GCA_049433345.1 Gaiellales bacterium
CCGCCGCGCCGCTCGAGCACCACGTACAGGATCCGGTTGAGCGCGAACGCGAGCAGCGCGACGGCGATCGCGAGCACGACGACGTCGACGACCAGCGACCACTGGAACAGGACGAGCAGCGCGAGGCCGAGCGCGACGAGGCCCTGCAGGATCCTGCCGCCCGTGGAGGCGGCCGGGGAGAGCGCGCGGTTCGCACCGGCCTTCAGCACCGCAGTGACGTCGGCGACCTCGATCCTGCGCGAGCCGGCGGCGCTGGCGACCTCGCCCGCGGCGTCGCGCACCTGACCGGCGGCGCCCGTGGCGAGCGCTCCCGTCCAGCGCAGCGACCAGACCAGGACGGCCGCGAGCGCGCCGACGATCGCGATCACGCGGGCGATGTCGCGTAGATCGCCGAACAGGCCCTGGAAGACGCCCGTGGCGGCCTCGTTGAGCACGGGATCCTGCGCGGTCGCCGCATCCAGGCCGATGCGGACGAGGCCCAGCGTGAGGGCGATCCCGAGACCGACCGCGATCAGGGTCACGAGGGCGCCGATCGAGCCACGTCGCCGATCCGGGGCGATCAGGGCGGCGAGGACGGCCAGGCCGAGGCCGAGGACGAGGACAATCCACGCGACGGGCCCGAGGTCGGCACCGAGCTGGATCAGTCGGAAGGCGGGGCCGGGGTTCGGGAGCTTCGCGAGCTCGGCGGAGGCCGCGCTGCCGACCGCGGTCGCCAGCTGCTGGTCGTACGGCGCCAGCGTCGTCTCGATCAGCTGCGGCGCACCCTCGATCGTGAACACGATCTTCGCGGCCCGCGGATCGAGCAGGATCCGATGGAACCTCACGAGGGCCGTCGTCACGATCTCCGTGAACACGGGCTCCGCGATCACGGTCTGCGCGGCCGACTGGATCAGGGGCCGCGCGATGACGGCCTTCGGCACCTCCTCGACGATCGCGTCGGTCAGTTCCGTCGCGACGGCGTTCTGGACGCCGGGCTGCTCGAGGACCGCGGCCACGCGCTTCGCGAAGACCTGCTCGTCGTACAGCGTGCGGTGCATGTACACGCCAAGCACCCCGATCAGCATGAACAGCCACGCGATCACGAGGATCGCGACGACGCCGATCCGGCGACCGGTGGCCTTCGATGCGGGAGCGGACATCGCGAGGACCCTAGCAAGCGTCTCGCGCACGGATGGAGCGGAAAGGCGCGGGGCGAAACCCCGCGAACCTCCTACTGCGCGGGCTTGAAGAGCTTGAACTTGCCGCCCAGGACCTGCTGCACCCGGACCGGCGAGATGCCGTTGCGGTTCGCGTCGAAGCGGAACCTGCCGAGCAGGGTCGACACCCGCTTCGGGGCCACGAGCGCGGCGAGCTGCGTCTGCATCGCGGCCTGCGAGGCGGCGCCGCCGTTCTTCGCGGCCTGCGCGACGACGTACGTGTAGGCGTACGCGGTCGCGGCGAACTGGTCCGGCGAGCGCTTGTACAGCTTCCTGAACGCCTTCACGAATTTCTGGTTGCGCTTCGAGGTGTCGGCGATCGTCCAGGGGGTGCCCACGATCAGGCCGTTGGCCGCCGCACCCGCGCCGGTGATGATCTCCTGCGTGTTGAAGGCGTTGGAGCCGAGCACCTTCTTGCGCACGCCGGCCGCACGCAGCGCCTTCAGCAGCGGGATGCCCTCGGCGGGGAGCGCGGTGATGGCGACGACGTCGGGATCCGCGGCCTTGACCTCGGCGGCGATCGCCGTGAAGTCGGCCGTGCCGGCGGGCACGACGATCGTCTTCGTGAGCGCGATCTGGTTCGCCTCGAAGGCGCCGGCGAAGATCGGCGCCGACGTCGTGGCGAACTCGTCGCTGCCCTGGATCAGCACGACCGTCTTCGGCGCGATGGACGACGCCGCGACGGTCTTGACGAGGTTCGGCAGCAGCACGTTCTCGGTCAGCGCCGGTCGGAACACGAACGTCCCGATCTCGGTGATCCCGGGCTGCGTGTTCGAGATCCCGAGCACCGGGATGCGCGCGCCCTGCGCGAAGTGGTCGACGGTCAGGGCGACGCTCGACAGGGTCGGCCCCATGATCACGTTGACGCCGTCGCGGAAGAAGATGCCGTAGGCCGCGGACGCGCCCTGGGCCGTGCCGAGGTCGTCGACGGTCTTGACGTTGATCCGCACACCCCGAACGGCACCCGCGTTGATCTCCTTCACGGCCATGTCGATGCCGCGCCGCGACGACAGCCCGTAGGCCTGGTTGGTTCCCGTCAGGGTCAGGGCGGCGCCGACGTTTACGGTGGCGGCGCGCTGGGCGGCGGCGGTGCCGGCGAGGGCTCCGAGCGCGAGCAGCGCGGCGGCGATGACGGTCGTGCGGGTGATCAGGCGCGTGCGGTGCATGAGGCGCAGCGTACCGTCAACCCGATGATCGGTGGGCCATTCCGCCGACGCCGGCGCGCCCGCGACCCGCGGCGATAGACTCGGCCCGATGGCGACGCCCTCCTGGCACGAGGATTGGTTTCCCGAGCTGCGGGACGAGCGGCCGTGGACGATGGAGGAGATGATCGACGCGGAGCCCGAGCTGGCCGAGCGGATCGCGTCGCTGAAGGCGCTCGCGAAGTCCTTCGAGCGATTCGCGAAACGGCTCGCCGACGTCCACGCGGCCGGCGAGCCGATCACGGTCGTCGGCTGCGGCACGAGCGAACACGCGGCGCGCGCGATCGCGGTGCAGCTCGACGAGGCGTTCGGCCACAAGGGCGTCCGGCCCGTCGGCCGTCAGGCCCTCGAGGCGGCGCTGGACCTACCCGAGGGCGGCGCCGTGCTGGCGATCTCGCACGACGGCGGGACCCGCGGCACCCTGCATGCGATGCGCGCCGCCGAGGAGGCCGGCGCCTGGGTCGGGCTGATCACCGCCAACCCGGACGCGCCCCTCAAGGAGGCCGCCAACGCGGTCGCGCTGACGCCGCTGCAGGACACCAGCTGGTGTCACACCGTCGGCTACCTCTCGCCGATAACCGCGGGGGCCGTGATCGCGGGGCTGATCGCGGGCCGCCCCGTCGACGCGGGGGCGCTGCGCGCGCACCTGCGCGAGTGCCTCGCCCTGCGCACGCAGGCCGCGGAGATCGCGGCCTCGTTCTCGGCGATCGAGCGCCTGATCGTGATCGGCGGCGGACAGGATCGGATCAGCGCCGACGAGCTCGTGCTGAAGGTCGAGGAGGGACTGCATCTGCCGTCGGCGGCGCGCGACCTCGAGACCTTCCTGCACGGCCACCTGCCCGCGTGCGACGAGCGCACCGGCCTGGTCGTCTTCGCGACGGACCATCGCGGTCGGGCCCGCCGCTCCGCCCGCGGCCGCCGCGCCCAGCGCGCCGCACGCCGCGTCGGCATGCCGTGCGCGGCGATCCTGGTGCCGGCCGTCGAGGGCGTCTGGGGCCGCGAGCTGACCAGCGCGGGGCGCCTCCTGCTCCCGCATGCCGCGAAGCTGATGCCCTCGACGAGCGCCCTCACGGCGAGCGCGATCGCGCTGCAGGTGCTGACCCTCGAGCTCGTGCACGCGCGTGGCACCTACCCGGATCTGATCCGCCGCGAGGAGGAGGCGTGGCGCGAGGCCGCGGCCATCGCGGAGAACGACGAGGAGTGGTAGGACTCCGGGCATGAGCGACCAGATGAGCCCCGCCGCCCAGGAACTCGTGACCGCCGTGCAGCACCTGCGCGGCGCCGACCATGCGCTGCGCCAGTGCCTGACCCTGCTGCGGCAGGGCGGCGACGAGGTCCCGGAGACGGTCGAGGACGCGCTGTCCCTGGTCTCCGACGCCCTGCAGACGCTGGAATCGTGACGCCCGACGAGGCGCTCGCGCTCGCCTGCGCGGCGTTCGACGTGCACCCGGGCGGCGCGCATGTGCTGCGCGCCGCCGACGCGATCACGATCGCCCTCGACGAGGATCATGTCGCGCGGGTGATCCCCGCACCCGACGGCGACACCTCGCGGGTGCTGGCGGCGGCGCTGCTCCTGCCACGGCTCCTGCAGCGCCTCGACGATCCCGTCGAGCGCGGCGGCGCGTTGATCGTCGCCTACCCGCGCGTCACCCCCGGCCTCGACGGCGTCGCGGACCTCGCACCGGCGGGTGCGAGCCTCGCCGCCCATCACGCGCACGGCCGGACCCTGCTCCACCGGGACGCGGTCGACCTGCCGGCCTTCGACCCGCTGCGGCTCGCGAAGCGCTGGCTCGCGCAGGCGCCCGCGGTGCTCGGAGCCGAAGGCGGCAGCGACCTCCTGCGCGCCGTCGAGGCACGCTGGCCGCTCGTCACGGGCGCAGCGGCCGTCCTGCACGCCGATGCGCACCCGGCGAACTGGTTCGCCGACGACGCCGGACCGTGGCTGATGCTCGATCCGGAGTACCTGTCGATCGGCCCGGCGGTCTACGACCTCGCGCCGCTCGAGGTCGTCGAGCGGCGCCTCGGGGCCGGACCGTCGCGGTTCGCGTCCGCCCGCGGCGGCTACGAGGATCTCGAGGGACCGGTCGACGAGGCGGCG
>JBMTER010000143.1:0-4378 GCA_049433345.1 Gaiellales bacterium
CGGGTACCCTCACGGCATGGAGAGGACGGGAACGATCGCGGACATGGCGCTCGAGCGCGTCTTCGGGGTGCCGAAGCCGCTGATCGGCGTCGTGCACCTGCTGGCGCTGCCCGGATCGCCCGCCTTCGACCGCGAGGCCGGGATGCGCCCGATCGTGGAGGCGGCGCGCCACGACGCCCTCGTCTGCCAGGACGCGGGGGTCGACGCGATCCTGTTCTGCAACGAGGGCGACCTGCCGTACCGGGTCGAGGTGACGATGGAGCAGGCGACCGCGATGGCCGCGGTGGTGGGGGAGATCGAGCCCGAGATCGAGCGCCCGCTCGGCATCGACATGCTCTGGGATCCGTTCGCGACGCTCGCCGTCGGCCGCGCCGTCGGCGCTCGCTTCGTGCGCGAGGTCTTCGTCGGCGTGTACGAGTCCGACATGGGCCAGCTGCGTCCCGACCCGGGCGCCGCCTTCTCGTACCGGCACGCGATCGGGGCCGATGACATCGCCGTCTTCACGAACCTGACGCCCGAGTTCGCGTCGCCGCTCGGCTCGCGCACCGTCGCCGACCGCGCCCAGGGCGCGCGCTTCTTCGGCTGCGAGGCCGCCCTCATCTCGGGGCCGCGGGCGGGCTCCGCCTTCCGCTTCGCCGACCTCGAGGAGGCGAAGGCGGCCTGCCCGGACCTGCCCGTCCTCGCCAACACGGGCGTGCGGCACGACACCGCCGAGCGGATCCTCGAGACCGCCGACGGGATCATCGTCGGCACCTCGCTGAAGGTGGACGGCAAGACCCAGAACCGCGTCGACCCCGAGCGTGCCCGGCGCATGGCCGAGCTGACGCGGGTCGCGCGCGAGCACCACCTCGAGCGCCTCGCCGCCGACACGCGCTCCTGACGCGGTCCGGGCCGTCGTCGCCTGCGAAGAGATCATCCGTGGAGTACTGGTCGAGCGTCGCCAACCAACACAGCGAGTACTGGTTCAGCCCGGCCCATCCGGTCGTGCCGCCGACGGCACGCGCCGCGCCGCTGATCGCCGAGGCCTACTGGACGAGCCTCGTCGCCTCCCTGAAGGGCGTCGTGCGCGCCGACGGCGATCCACTCGGTCCGAACCGCCTGGTGGTGGCGCGGACCGGCCTCGAGATCCTCACCTTCGCCGCCGCCGCGGTCGATGAGGTCGCGGGTGGCGTCGAGATCTCGTTCCCGATTACGGGCGGGCGCGCCTGCTCCGGGCCCGCGGGCGAGCTCCGGATCGTGGCCGCCGTCGAGGGTGACCGGGTCCGGCTCGGCGTCGTCGTCGACGGCTACCGCCCGCGCTTCGAGCACCTGCGGGCGCGCTCGTTCCCGATCGCGGCGCCGTACACGCTCGGCCAGCATCTCGTCCACCGCTTCGTGACCACCCGCAGCCTGCGCCGCATCGCCGGCGTGATCGACCCGGTGCCCGTGGCGCCGCCGCCGATCGACACGGCGGGTCGCCTGGCCGGAGTCCGCGTCGGCGTCGTCGGCGCGTCCGGCTACGTCGGCCGGCGGCTCGTACCCGAGCTGCGCGACCAGGGCGCCGAGGTGCGCGCCATCGTGCGCCGCCCGAACCCCGACCTCGAGCGGGTCGCGGGCATCGAGGTGGTGCTCGGCGACGCGCTCGACCGCGACTCGCTCGACCGCGCCTTCGCGGGCCTCGACGTCGTCTACTGGCTGGTGCACTCGATGGGCGCCGGTGGCGACTTCGCGGAGCTCGATCGCGAGGCGGCCCGCAACGCGGCCGAGGCCGCCGCGCAGGCGGGCGTGCGCCAGATCATCTACCTCGGCGGCCTCGGCGACGAGGATCCGCACCTCTCGCACCACCTGGCGAGCCGCCACGAGACGGGGCGCGTGCTGGCCGACGGCCCGGTGCCGGTGACGACGCTGCGGGCCGCGATGGTGATCGGGCAGCACAGCGCCTCCTTCCAGATGCTGCGCGACCTCGTGCACCGACTGCCCGCGATGGTCACGCCGCGCTGGGTGACGACGCGCTCGCAGCCGATCGCCTTCGCCGACCTGCGCGACTACCTGGTCGGGGTCTGCGACCTCAGGGAGGCGTTCGGGCGCACCCTCGACGTCGGCGGCCCCGACATCCTCACCTTCCAGGAGATGATGGAGCGCACCGCGGAGCTCGCCGGTCGCCGCAAGCCCGTGATCCTGCCGGTGCCCGTGCTCTCGCCCGAGCTCTCGTCCCTCTGGTGCGGCCTCGTCACCGACGTCGACACCAAGATCGCCCGGCCGCTGGTCGAGGGCCTCCGCAACGAGACGGTCTGCCTCAACGACGACATCCTGCGGCTCGTGCCCAAGCAGCGGATGTCGTTCGACGACGCCGTCCGACGCGCGCTGATCGGCGTGCCGCTGCGCTACTGAGCGAGGGCCCGCAGGGCGCTCGGCTGATGCTGCCAGGCGAGGCTCCCGGTGCCGACGGCCGGGGCCCCGTCGAACGCGACGAGGGCGGCCGCGCCCTTCCGGAACCAGTCGACGGCGCCCTCGTCCTCGGCCCGGACGAGCAGCCGCGTCAGGATCGTCATGGTCGGCTCGTGGCCGACGAGGACGACCGGGCCCGGGCCGCCCACCGCCGCCAGGGCCGCGAGCGCCTCGCCCGCGCCGCGGTCGGCGGCGAGGGCGTCACAGCGTTCCGGCGTCGGCCAGTCGGCCTCCGCGGCGAGGATCCCGGCCGTCTCCCAGGTGCGTGCATACGGGCTGGCGAGCAGGCGCGTGGGGACGGCGACGAGCGAGCCGAGGCCGCGCGCCGCGGCGCGGAAGCGCGCACGGCCGCGGTCGGTCAGCGGGCGCAGGCTGTCGTCGGGGAAGCGGGCGTGGTCGCGCTCGGCGGCGATCGCGTGGCGGACGAGCAGGACCTCCAAGGCGCTCATCCCTCGAGGTCGAGCGCGGCGAGCGCGGCGAGCGCCACGGCCTCGTCCTCGGGGCTGCGTGCGCCCGAGACGCCGAGGCCGCCGATCAGCTCGCCCGCGCGGCGGATCGGCACGCCACCGGCGAAGACGATCATGCGGCCGCCGAGGGCGCCGGCGATCCCGAAGTCCTCGCCGCCGGGCTGGGCGGCCGCGCCCATCGCGCCCGTGCGATCGCCCCAGATCGCGGACGAGTAGGCCTTGTCGCAGGCGATCGCGTAGGCGCCGAGCGGGGCGCCGTCCATGCGCGCGGAGGCGACCGGATTGCCGGCGCGGTCCGCCACGCAGACCGCGAGCCCGAAGCCGGCGGTCTCCGCCTCGGCGCGGACCCGCTCCACCACCGCGAGGGCGAGGTCGAGCGCGATGTCGCGACCCTCGACGACGTCAGCCATCGGCGTTCCTCCCGCGCCCCCGCCGGCAGGACGCCGGCGGCGGAGTGGACCCGGGCGGATTCGAACCGCCGACCTCCTGGGTGCGATCCAGGCGCGCTCCCAACTGCGCCACGGGCCCGTGGACGCAGACGATACCCGATATCGGGCGGGGGCCTACCCGCCCGTCGTGGTGGGCGGCGGGTCCTGCGGCGCGGCGGGCGGGGCGGGCGGCGTCGCGGGGGCCGCGGGTGCCGGCGGATCCGAGAAGCTGACGGCGACCGGCTGGCGCTCGGCCTCCGAGTCGAGCTCGAAGAACTCCTTCTCCGAGAACCCGAACGGCCCGGCCAGGAGCTTGCCGGGGATCTGCTGCACCTTCGTGTTGTAGATCTGGACGTTGCCGTTGTAGATCCGCCGCGACGCCGAGATCTGGTCCTCGGTGTTCGTCAGCTCGGCCTGCAGCTGCGTGAAGGACTCGACGGCGCGCAGCTGCGGGTAGGCCTCCGCGATCGCGAACAGCCCCGTCAGCGCCTGCCCGAGGACGCCCTCGGCCTTCGCGGACTCGGCCGGCGTCTTCGCGGACATCGCCGCCGCGCGGGCGGCCGTCACGTTCTCGAAGGTGGCCTGCTCGTGCGCGGCGTAGCCCTTGACCGTCTCGACGAGGTTCGGGATCAGGTCGTGGCGGCGCTTGAGCTGGACGTCGATGCCGGACCACGCCTCGTCGCACTTGTTGCGCGCCTGGACGAGTCCGTTGTAGACGGCGACGAGGATGATCGCCACGAGGGCGATCGCGCCGATGATGATCAGGAGTGTCGCGTTCACGGCCGGGCCCTCCTCGGGCGCTGGTGGTGCCCCGAGTCTAGAGGCTCATGGAGCGCCGTGCTCGTCCGCGCGCCGGATGAGTCCGAGCAGGGCGGCCGCGCCGTGGGCGATCGGCGGCACCGAGATCCACTCGTGGTCGGTGTGCGCGTCCTCGCCGCGGCTGATGCCGATCCCGACCGCGGGCACGCCACGGCCGATCGCCGCGTTCGCGTCCGTGGAGGCGAGCTGCTCGTCTGCTGCGCCGAGGCCGCCCGCGGCGCGCCCCGCCCCCGCCCC
>JBMTER010000144.1:0-4374 GCA_049433345.1 Gaiellales bacterium
CGCACGGGCGCGCGCGCCCGAATCTGGATCGCCGAGGCCGTGGACGGCCGCCTCGTCGCGCTCGAGGGTGGCCGCGACCGCGCCGAGGCCATCGCCTGGCTGGTCGAGCGCCGCCGTGCGGTGCCGCGCGCCGTCGTCGGCGTCGACTTCGCCTTCTCCTACCCGGCCTGGTTCCTCGACGCGCACGGCTGGCGCACCCCCGACGCGATCTGGACGGGCGTGGCCCGAGCGGGTGAGGGCTGGCTCGCGGACTGCCCCGCTCCCTTCTGGGGCCGACCGGGCCGACGCCGCGGCCCCGAGCTGCAGCTGCGCGCCTGCGAGGCGGATCTGGTCGTCGGCGGCATCCGCCCGAAGAGCGTCTTCCAGATCGGCGGCGCCGGCGCGATCGGGACGGGCACGGTGCGCGGCATCCCCCACCTGCCCGTCCTGCGCGACGCCGGTTGGGCGGTCTGGCCCTTCGACGCGCCCGGCCGGCATACGGTCTGCGAGATCTGGCCGCGGCTGTTCACCGGCCCCCTCCCCAAGTCCGACCCGGCCCGACGCGCGGCATGGCTGCGGGGGCACGGCCTGTCCGGGCGCCTGCTCGAGCGATCGGCCGCGAGCGAGGACGCCTTCGACGCCGCCGCCAGCGCGCTCGCGCTGTCGGGCGCCCGCGACCTCGCCCGGTCCCTGCGCGCGGCCTGCGCGGGCGACCCCCGCGAGGGCGCGATCCTGGCGCCGCAGAGCGTCCTCGGCGACTAGCGTTTCCGCCATGGACATCGGCGAGGAGCGAGAGCGGATCGTCGTCGAGCCGGCCACGCCGCCGGTGCCGGCGCGCGAGCCCGAGCCGGCGCGCGAGCCCGTGCCTGAGCCCGCCCCCGACCCCGCACCACGTGAGGAGCCCGTGCCCGCGTGACCGACGGCGCATTCGTCGTCCCCGACCTGATCGAGCCGCTGCTCGGGTACCGGTCGTGGGCCGTACGCGTGCATCCCTCGGGCGACCCCGTCCTGTGCTCGCCGTACCGGCGCACGATCTGGGAGCCACGCGCCGCGCACGACGCGCGCGGCGGCGTCTCCACCTGGACGTCTCCGATCGCGGTGCGGCCCGCCAGCAACGCTCCCGCCGGCCACGACGCCCCCGCCGAGGGCTGCACGTGCGGCGTGCACGCGTGGCGGTCGGAGGGCGCGGCGCTGCTCGACGCGGCCGACACGCGCGGGCTGCGCGCCGTCTCAGGCGAGGTCGCGCTGTGGGGGGCCGTGCTGCGCCACCAGCGCGGCTGGCGCGCAGCGCACGGCTATCCGACGCGGCTGAAGGTGCACGCCGCGACCACCGACGGGCTCTGCTTCGCGTTCACCTGGGAATCGGGCCAGTTGCGCGCCGTACCCGCGGAGGAGCTCGCGCCGCTCTTGTCCGAGGTCTACGGGGTGCCCGTCGAGATCGACCCCGGCACCGATCCGCTCGGCCCCCTGCCCCGCTACGCGCCGTCGGCGCAGCGGCTGCCCCGGGCGCACCTGGGGATCCCCGTCGCCGACGTCGAGCGCCTCTATCCGCGGCCGTCGCTACGCCGGCGGCTGGCCGACTGGATCACCCGCTCGGCCTGAGCGGTCAGCCGCGCACGACGTCGCGCATCGCGGCGATGTGCTCCGGCGTCGAGCCGCAGCAGGCGCCGATCACGTCGATCCCGAGCTCGCGCATGTCACCCGCCCAGTCGGCCATCACCGCGGGCGTGCCGTCGTAGCGGAACTCGTCGCCGACCAGCTGGGGCAGCCCCGCGTTCGACTGCGTCATCAGGAAGACGCCCGCGGGTCGGGCCTCGGCCATCTCCGCGGCGATCGTCCGCATCTCGTCGGGCCCGCGGCCGCAGTTGGCGCCCACGACCTGCGCGCCCATCGCGCTGACCGCCTCGACGGCCTGGCCGGGCTTGACGCCCATCATCGTGCGCAGGTTCGTGTCGAAGGACATCGTCACGAGGATCGGCAGGCCCGGCGCCTCGGCCTTGGCGGCCTCGACGGCGGCCTCGACCTCGCCGAGGTCGGACATCGTCTCGATCAGGATCGCGTCGGCGCCGCCCTGCACGAGGCCGCGGATCTGCTCGGCGAAGAGCTCCCGTCCCGACTCGACGGTGAGGGCGCCCATCGGCTCCATCAGCTCGCCGGAGGGCCCGACGTCGCCGAGCACCCACGTGCCCGGGTGGCGGTCGGCGACGCGACGCGCCACCTCTGCGCCGGCGCGGTTGAGCTCCTCGACGCGGTCGCCGAGCTCGTGCATCTCGAGTCGCGGTCGCGTGCCGCCGAACGTGCAGGTCGTGATCAGCTGCGCGCCCGCCGCGGCGTACGCCTCGAGGATCGCCTCGACCTTGTCGGCCTGCTCGACGTTCCAGAGCTCGGGCGCGCCGCCGTCGGTCAGGCCCGCCTCCTGCAGCATCGTGCCCATCGCGCCGTCGCCGAGGATGCGCTGCCCGCTCGCGAGGGCCTCGATCAGGCCGCTCATCGGGCGTCCTCCCCCGCGGCGGGGCCGAGGGCGTCGAGCATCGCGGTCAGCGCCGGCTCGTCGAGCTGGGCCTCGAGGTCGCCGGCGATGCGGTCGGCGACCTCGCCGGGCGCGCCTTCGGCCGGCGTCCACTCGCCGCGCCGCCAACCCGCCATGTAGGCGTCGGCGTCGCTCTCGCCGAGGCGCATGGCGGCCTCGTCGATCGCCTCCTGGAAGCGCTGCGGCAGGCTCGCCTTGGCGGTCTCGTCGCCCGCACGGGCGGTCACGAGGGACGGGATGTCGCGCCAGTAGGTGATCTGGTATTCGCTCATGTCCCGCACTATAACAAACGGCCGGTTGCGCGCCCACGCGCGATACAGTGGAAGCGATGGCATGGTGGATCTGGGCACTGATCGGCGCGTGGGCGGTGCTGGCGATCGTCACGACGATCCTCAAGCGCCCCGTCTACGGCCCCGGTTGAGCGGTGGCCCAGGGCGCGAGGCTCGCGTCCGAGATCAAGGCGAAGCGGGCCGCGAACGCGGCGGCCGCTGACGATCCCGATCAGTCGACGCCGACGTAGCCCAGACCGAGGGCGCCCGGTCCGGCGTGCGCGCCGACGACCGCGCCGAGCGTGAGGGTGCGCACCGAGCGGATGCCGCCGCGCGCCGCACGCACGAGCGCCTCCAACTCGGCGGCGCGAACGGGGTCGGCGGCGTGCGCGATCGCGACGTCGACCTCCGCGTAGGGCTCGGAGCGGCGCACCATCTCGGCCACGAGCGCAGGCAGCACGCGCTCCGCGCCGCGCACCTTCAGGGCGGGCACGACCTCACCGTCCTCGACCGCCAGGATCGGATGCACGCCGAGCACACCGCCGAGCAGCGCCTGCGCGCGCCCGATGCGGCCGCCGCGCTGCAGGAACTCGAGCGTCGAGACGCTGAACAGACACGCGGAGCGCGCGCGCAGGTCCGCGACGATCGCGGGCGCCTCGGCCGGATCGACGCCGCGGTCGAGGGCCTCCTGGACCTGGATCAGCGCGAGGGCGAGCGGCATCGACACGCTCAACGAGTCGACCACCGTCACGCGCCCGGGGAACTCCGCCGCCGCGGCCTGCGCCGAGGCGAGCGTGCCGCTCAGCCTCGACGAGATGTGGATCGACAGGACGTGGTCGTGACGCTCGAGGAGCTCGGCGTACACGGCGCGGAACGCCCCCGGCGACGGCTGCGATGTGGTCGGATGGCTCGGGTCCGAGCTAAGGCGCGCGTAGAAGGCGTCCGCCGTCAGATCCACGTAGTCGCGCAGCTCGTCGTCGCCGAAGCGCACGGTCAGGGGCACCATCCGCCACGTATCGCGTTCGGGTTCCGGCAGGTCGGCCGTCGAGTCGTAGACGATCGCGACGCCACCGGCCGGCGCGCTGCCCCCGTGGCGCGCGGCGATCTGGGCGCGCATGTCGGAGACGGCCTCCCCCTCCACCGACCCGAGCCCCGACGCCGCGGCGAGCACCGCCCCGGGCTCGTCCGCGTGGACGTGGACGCGCGCCAAAGCCCGGTCGCCGACCACCACCACGGAGTCGCCCCAGCCCTCCGCCGCCGCGCGCAGCGTCGCCGGCTCGGCGCCGCGCACGACGAAGCCGATGCAGTAGCGGTAGCGGCTGGTCGGGTCGTGCACATGCGCCTCGATCTCCACCGCTGCGGGCGCCTCGTCGGGGAAGCGCTCCCCGTCGAGCGCGGCGAGCACCCCCTCGACGAGCGCGACCAGCCCGGCCGCGCCCGCGTCGACGACGCCCGCCTCCTCCAGCGCCGCGAGCTGCTCCGGGGTGTGCTCGAGGGCCGCGCGTGCGCCGGTGAGCGCCGTGGCGAGCGCCGCCCGCGCGTCGTCGCCCGCAGCCGCCTCGCCGAGCGCCCGGGCGACGGTCAGCATCGTGCCCT
>JBMTER010000145.1:0-4288 GCA_049433345.1 Gaiellales bacterium
GAGCCGCACGGCGGGGCTGCCGCCGGGCTCGACCAGGTAGCGGTACCAGCAGAGGTCCCAGGCCAGCGTGATGGCGACGCCCGGGCGGCGACCGCCGAAGGCGACGACGCCGACGCGCGGCGGGCCGAGGCTCTTCGCGATCCCGGAGATCGTGCCGCGGTAGGGGCTGGCGTTGAACGTCTCGACGCCGATCACCATCGTCGTCGCGCGGCTCGTCTCGTCGCCCGTGCCGAGGCCGCCGGGTACGAGCGCCGGGTCGGGCGGCTCGCGATCCGAGGAGCGCGGGCCGCCGCCGCCGAGCCGCCGCAGGAGGCGGGGGGGGGGCGGCGCCGAGTCGGGCGGCGGTGCGGCGCGGCCCTCCTCGACCCACCCATCACCGCGGGCCTGGTTGGCGCACAGGCGGCAGACGGTGCGGTGGCGGTGCTGATGGGTGAACACCAGCGGCTCCTCGCCGAGCAGGATCGTGCGCTCGCAGATCGCGCATGCGGTGACCCGGTTCGGATCGGTCAGGAGGCGCGGCGAGCTGCTCATCGGGAGCGCATGATACGGCCGCTCGACGGCTCGGACGGGCGCTAGCCCTCGCCGCGAGGGTGGGCGCGGGCGTGGGCGGCGCGGAGGTGGGGGAGGCCGAGGTGCGTGTACACCTCGGTGGTGGCCAGCGAGGCGTGGCCGAGCAGTTCCTGGATCGCGCGCAGGTCGCCGCCGCCCTCGAGCATGTGCGTCGCGTACGCATGCCGAAGGGCGTGCGGCCCGTGCTGCTCGAGGCCGACGGCGCGCAGGCGCCGCTGCAGCGCGCGACGGACCCCGGACGGGTCGAGCCGGCGTCCGCGGGCGGACAGGAGCAGGGCGGGCGGCGAGTCGGCCGTCGCGAGCTCGGGGCGGCCGCGGGCGAGCCATGCCGCGACGGCGTCGTGGGCCGGTTCCCCGATCGGCACGAGCCGCGTCCGGCCGCCCTTGCCGGTCACGCGCAGCGTGCGACCGGCGAGGCTCGCGCGGTCGAGCGCGCAGGCCTCGGCGGCGCGCAGGCCCGCGCCGTAGAGGAGCTCGAGCAGGGCCCGGTCGCGCAGCCCGAGCGGATCGTCCGGCCAGGCCGCGTCGAGCAGTCGGCGCGTGTCGCGCGCGTGGGGCACCGCGGGCAGGCGCCGCGGCCGGCGCGGGCCGGGGATCTCCACGGCGGGGTCGGGAGCGCATTCGGCGGCGATCCGCCGGTGCAGGCCCCGGACCGCGGACAGGCGGCGTGCGCGGGTCGATGCGGCGAGGCCGCCGGCGGCGAGGTGCGCCGCGTACGCGCGCACGTCCGTCCGCGTGGCGGTGGCCGGTGTCGAGCCGCGATCGTCGAGCCAGCGCGCGTAGTCGGCGAGGTCGGCGCGATAGGCGCGCAGCGTGGCGGGGCTCGCGCCGCGCGCCGCGAGGGCGGCGAGGTGCTCGGCGATCGGATCGGCGACGGCCGTCATGGGGGCTGGTTCGCCACCCGCGCCCGCATTCATCCCCGGGCGCGGCGGGCGCGCCGCAGCGCCTCGACGGCCATCCACGCCATCCAGGCGGCGAGCACGGCGGCGCCGAGGGCGGCGACGCCGAGGCCGCCCGCGTAGGCGGCCCAGGCGACGACGGCGAGGCCGGCGGCGAGGGCGGCGAAGAGGACGGCAAGGGCCACGCCGCAACGGTGCCACGGGCGCCCGGTCACTGTCCAGCGCGGCACCCGCCGATGCCGGCGTAGAGTGTGGGCATGCGGCGCGCCGTCCTCCTCGCCCTGACGGTCGCCCTGGCCCTGCTCGCCGCCCCCGCCGCGGGCGCCGCGCCCGACCGCACCCCGCGCGTCGTCGGCGGTGTTCCGACGACGACGGCCGAGTGGCCGTGGATCGCCTACCTCGAGGTCGACGTCTCCCCGGACAACCGCTGGTCGTGCGGCGGCTCCGTCGTCGCGCCGCGCCTCGTCCTGACCGCCGCGCACTGCGTGCTCGAGCGGGGTACGGTGGTGCGACCCGCGATCGTCGAGGGCGTCGTCGGCCGGACGGACCTGAACGCCGCTGACGGAACCGCGTTCCGGGCCGTGCGGATCGCGGTCCATCCCGGGTACGACCGCACGAGCGAGTTCGATGGGGGGCCGTACGACGTCGCGGTGATCGAGACCGATGTCGATCTGCCGGCGCCGGCGATCCCCCTCGCCACGACGGCCGAGGAGCGCTACTACGCGCCCGGCGTGCTCGCGCGCGTCGCCGGCTGGGGCCTGACCGCGCAGGGCGGCAGCCCGTCGAACGTGCTGCTGCAGGTCGAGCTGCCGATCGTCTCCGATCAGGACTGCGCGCGCCTCGACGAGATCTCCGAGTCCGAGGCGGTCAAGATGGTCTGCGCGGGCCGGGCCGAGGGCGGCATCGACACCTGCCAGGGGGACAGCGGCGGCCCGCTCGTCGTGCTGGCCGGCGCGGATACGCCCGATCCCGCCGATGACCGCTGGATCCTCGCGGGCACCGTGTCGTGGGGCTACGAGTGCGGGGCCCCGAACCGCCCCGGTCTCTACGCGCGCGCCGCGACGTACGCGGGCTGGGTCGCGGGAATCGTCGCCGGCGACCCGATCGTGTGGGCCCGCGCGACCGACGTCACAGCGCCGCGGGTGCGGCCGCGGGTCGCCAGGGGAGTGCGCGGCCGCACGATGCGGCTCGCCTACCGGATCGTGGGTGAGAGCGGCAAGACGCGCGAGACGATCACGATCCGTCGACGCGCAGGCGGTCCCGTCCTGCGCAGGCTCGTCACGAAGCTGGCGACCAATCCCGTCCGCAGGGATTCGGCGGTGCGCTGGAGGGTGCCGGCCGCGTTCGCGCCTGGCGCCTACGTGTGGTGCGTCAGCTCGAAGGACGAGGCGGGCAACAGGTCGGCTGCGGTCTGCAGGCGGCTGACCATCGCCTAGTCGGGGTGGACGGCGGCGCCGCTGGCGATAGGATCCGCGCATGAGCACCGTCGCGATCGATCCCGCCGTCCTCGCCCAGGCCCGCGTGGACATGGCCGCGCTCCTGCGCATCTCCGCCGTCCACGGCTACAACGAGGGCATCGACAACCACTACTCGCTGGCGGTCGACGGTCGCGACGACCTGTTCCTGCTCAACCGCTACGGGCCGCACTGGTCGGAGATGCGGCCGTCCGACATCCTGCTCGTCGACCTCGATGGCAACGTCGTGGATGGCTCGGGCGACGGGCAGATCACCGCGCTGCAGATCCACCGCCAGATCCACCGTGCGCGTCCCGACGCGCGCTGCGTGATGCACACGCACATGCCGTACGCGTCGGCCGTGGCCAGCACGCAGACGGGCTTCATGACGCGCCTGACCCAGAACTCGATGAGCTTCCACGGCAGCGTCGCCACGCTCGGGTACGGCGGCCAGGTGCAGGGCGACGCGGAGGGCGAACGCCTCGCGGCCGCTGTCGCGGGCGGCGCGAACGCGATCCTCCTCCAGAACCACGGCGTCATCATCGTCGGCGCGACGCCGGCCGAGGCGTGGCTGCGGACGTACTTCCTCGAGCGCGCCTGCGAGGTGCAGGTGCTGGCTCAGTCGACGGGCTCGGAGCTCGTGCTCGCGCCCGAGGACGTCGCCGAGCACACGGCGCGGCAATGGGCCGAGGCCTGTCCGGAGGAGGGGCCGCTCCTGTTCGACGCGATGAAGCGTCTGCTGGACCGTGACCAGCCCGGGTGGGACGGCTAAGGCTATCCGCCATGGCGCCGCGCCCGCGTGTGCTTTAGGGTCCAATCCATGGACGTCCGCCCATGACCGCGATCGGTGCAGCCCGGGAGACCGCGGCCGGGGAGCGGCGGGCCGCGCTCGTGCCCGCGACCGTGGCCCAGCTCGTCCAGGACGGCTTCGAGGTGGTGGTCGAGGTCGGGCTCGGCGCTCACTGCGGCTACTCGGACACGGCCTACGCGGATGCCGGCGCCCGCGTCGTCGGGGACCGGACGGCGGTGCTCGGCGCGAGCGGCCTCGTCGTCGCCGTCGCCGCGCCCGACGCGTCGGGGCTCGGCGCCGACCACGCGCTCCTGTCCTTCCTCGATCCGCTCGGTGATCCGGACCGCGTGGCGCGCATCGCCGCCACCGGTGCGAGCGCCTTCGCCTTCGAGTTCGTGCCGCGCACGACCCGAGCGCAGTCGATGGACGCCCTGTCGTCGCAGGCCACGGTTGCCGGCTATCACGGCGTGCTGCTCGCCGCCGAGCGCTCGCCGCGGCTGTTCCCGCTCCTGATGACGGCTGCCGGCACGGTCAAGGCGCGCAAAAGCGGACGTCACGCCACGTCTGATTGGATG
>JBMTER010000146.1:0-4257 GCA_049433345.1 Gaiellales bacterium
GGGCTGGCGGGCTGATCAGGAGGCCGTCGCAGCCGCGCCGGCCGAGGGCGACGCCGTTGACGGCCCACTCGAGCACGGCCATCCGGCCGAGCGAGTCCGCGGTGACGAGGACGTCGTTGACGGCGACGAAGCGCTCCGCGGGGGTCTCGACGGCCACCGTCGGCAGCTCGACGATCCGCAGCCCGCCGCCGAGGAGGTCGTCGAGCCGCTCATCGAGCTCGTCGGCGCGCAGGGTGGTCAGGAACCCGAAGGTGCCGTAGTTGACGCCGACGACCGGCGCGCCCGTGCCGAGCGCGGACTGGAGCGCCCGCAGCATCGTGCCGTCGCCGCCGAGGACCAGCACGAGATCGGCCGCCTCGGGGGTCCCGGCGGTGGCGCCGGGCAGGTCCGCGTGCTTGGCGGCCTCGTCGGGGGGCAGCAGGAGCTCGACGCCGCGATCGGCGAGCGCGCGGGCGAGCGCGAGCGTGGCGGCGGCGGTGACCGCGGCGTCGCCGTGGGTGAAGAGCAGGACGCGGGTCGCCTCAGGCATCGGCCACGGCCTCCTGGGCGAGGCGCTCGGGGTCGGGGTGCGGACCCCGGGCGAGTGGGTGGTCGGCGGAGACGATGGCCAAGGGATACTCGTGGTTGCCGGCCGGTCCCGGAAGCCCCGAGTCACGGGCCACGATCGGAACCGCGCCGAGGTCGCAAGCGTAGCGGGCGACCGAGGCGATCGCCGCCCGCCGCGTGACGGAGTCGCGCACGACGCCGCCCTTGCCGACGTCGGCGGGCTGCGCCTCGAACTGCGGCTTGACGAGGGCGATCGCGCGCCACGGGGCGCACGCGCACGCGAGCGCGGGCCCGAGCACGTGCCGCAGCGAGATGAACGAGACGTCCGCGACCACGAGATCGGGCGCGTACGGCAGCGCCGCGGGCACGAGGCCACGCGCGTTCGTGCGCTCCATCACGGTCACGCGCGCGTCGTCGCGCAGGCGCGGATCGAGCTGTCCGTAGCCGACGTCGACGCAGATCACGCGCGCGGCGCCGCGCTGCAGCAGGCAGTCCGTGAAGCCGCCGGTGGAGGCGCCCACGTCGAGCGCGTCCGCCCCCGCCACGTCCCAGCCGAGGTGGTCGAGGAAGCCGTCGAGCTTGTCGCCGGCGCGCGAGACGAAGCGCGGCGTCGCGGCCACCTCGATCCGCTGGCCCTCCCGCACGGCCTGCCCGGCGGTCCGCGCCCGCTCGCCGTCGACCGCCACGAGGCCGGCCAGGACGAGCGCCTGCGCCTTCGAGCGCGTCGGCGCGAGCCCCTGCGCCACCAGCGCCTGGTCGAGGCGCTCCCGCGCCACCCTCAGCTGGTCCGCCGGTAGATCAGGGCGGCGACCTCGCGCAGCGCGGCGGGGGCGCCCGGCAGGGCGTCGAGCAGCGCCTCGGCCCGCGCCTGCGAGGCCGCGGCCCGCTCTCGCGCCGCGTCGAGGCCGAGCACCGTCACGAACGTGCGTCGGTCGTTGGCGACGTCGGCTCCGGCGGTCTTGCCGAGCTCGGCGCTCGTGCCGGTCGCATCGAGGACGTCGTCGACGATCTGGAAGCCGACCCCGAGCTCGCGACTGAGCTCCCGGTAGACCTCCTGCCCGACCTCCTCGATCGCGGTCGGGCCCGCGAGCGCGAGCCCCATGCCGACGCCGGCCTCGATCAGGCAGCCCGTCTTGAGCCCGCACATCCGCGCCACCGAGGCCGCGTCCGGATCAGGCACGGGATGCAGGTCGAGGTACTGGCCCCGCACCATGCCGTCGGTCGCCCGCGCCAGCTCGGCCACCGCGGCGAGCCGCGCCGCGGGATCGGGCCGCGGATCCTCCGCGATCAGCCGGAAGGCGAGCGCGAACAGGCCGTCTCCGACGAGGATGGCGACGTCCTCGCCGAAGGCCACGTGCGTCGTCGGGCGGCCGCGCCGCAGGTCGTCGTCGTCGAGTGCCGGCAGGTCGTCGTGGACGAGCGAGAAGGTGTGGATAAGCTCGAGCGCGCAGGCGCTCGACAGCGCCGGCTCGAGGTCGCCGCCGATCGCCTCGACGGTGGCCAGGAGCAGCACGGGCCGCAGCCGCTTGCCGCCCGCCTCGAGCGGGTGACGCAGCGCGCGCGCGAACGGCTCGAGGTCGGGGTCGGAGCCGATCAGGGCGCCGACGCGCTCGGCCAGCGCGGCCTCGACGATCCCCGCCAGGCGGGAGAGGTGGTCAGAGGAGGTCGAGCTGCCCATCGCCGCGCTCGTCGGCCAGCGCCCGGCGCCGGCGATCGATCTCGGCCGAGATCCCCCTGGCCGCCTCCTGCAGCTCCTCGAGGGCCTGCACGGCCCCGTCGGGCTCCTCCACCTCGTCAAGGCGGGCGCGCGCCGCCTCGAGCCGGCTGATCAGCTCGTCGATGGGATCGACCTCGTCCATGCGGGCAGGTTACCGGGCCGTGCCGCGCCGGCGCGCGGCCGCGCCGAGGATGCCGTTGACGAAGGCGCCGGCCTCCGGCGAGGCATAGCGGCGGGCGAGCGCGACGGCCTCGGCGATCGCGACGGCCGCCGGCGGATCCTCGCGGTCGAGTTCGGCGAGGCCGACGCGTAGAACGGCCCGCTCGACCGGCGCGATGCGCTCGACGCTCCAGCCCTCGGCGAGTTCGTCGATCTCGCCGTCGAGCGCCGCGCCGCGCCCGTGCACGTCGTCGATCAGGTCCTGCGCGTAGGCCGGCAGCGGGCGCCCCGCGTCCTGCTCGTGGCGGTCGATGATCTGCGCCATCGGATGCCCGGTGAGGTCCTCCTGGTACAGCAGCAGCACGGCCGCGCGGCGCGCCTGCCGACGCGAGCCGTCGTCGGGGTCGGCCACCTCAGCCCTCTCCGAGGGTCTGCAGCGAATCGGCCACCTCATCGAGGTACGTCGTCGTGTAGCGACCCGCGCGGAACGCGGGCTCGTCGACGATCTCGCGCAGCAGCGGGATGGTGGTCGGGATGCCCTCCACGACGAACTCGTCGAGGGCGCGCGCCGCGCGGTCGAGCGCCATCTGCCGGGTCGGCGCGGTCACGATCAGCTTCGCGATCATCGAGTCGTAGAAGGGCGGCACGGTGGCCCCGTCCTCGACGAAGGTGTCGATGCGGATGCCCGGCCCGAGCGGCGGGCGGAAACGGGTGATCAGCCCCGGCCCCGGCCGGAAGCCGTGCCGCGGGTCCTCCGCGTTGATCCGGAACTCGATCGCGTGCCCGCGCCGCTCGGACGGGTCCCACGGTGGCACGCCGTCGCCGCCGGCCACCGACAGCTGCGCCTGCACGAGGTCGAAGCCCGTCACCTCCTCGGTGACGGGGTGCTCGACCTGCAGGCGCGTGTTCATCTCCATGAAGTAGAAGGCCTGGTCGGCGCCGACCAGGAACTCGATCGTGCCCGCGCCCGCGTAGGAGAGCGCACGCAGGGCGTCGGTGGCGGCGGCCTCCATCGTGACCAGCGTCTCCGGCGCGAGGAACGGCGAGGGAGACTCCTCGATCAGCTTCTGGTGGCGGCGCTGGATCGAGCACTCGCGCTCGCCGAGCACGAGCCCGCCGCCGAGGCCGTCGCCGAGCACCTGGATCTCGATGTGGTGCGCGTCGAGCACCGCCTTCTCGAGGTACATGCCGGCATCGCCGAACGCGGCCTCGGCCTCGGCGCTCGCGGCCAGGAACGCATCGCGCACCTCACCGGGCTCACGCACCAGCCGCATGCCCTTGCCGCCGCCCCCGGCAGCCGCCTTCAGGAGCACCGGGTAGCCGGCCTCCTCGGCCACCTCGGCGGCCTCGTCCGGGCCCGACAGGCGCCCGCCCGAGCCGGGGACGAGCGGCAGGCCGGCGGCGCGCATGGTGTCCTTGGCGACGGCCTTGTCGCCCATCGTCTCGATCGCGTCCGCGGCCGGTCCGATCCAGACCAGGTCGTGCTCGGCGCAGGCCCGCACCAGCTCGGAGCGATTGTGGCCGCGTAACTCCTTGAGTTTGGCGAGCAGTTGATCTCCTTGAAGCATGGCGTCGGCGAGCGAGGCAGCGATCTAAGCCAACGATCTAAAGGAAACTGGCGAGGATGCGATCGCTGCAACTAGCTTTTGCTGCACGATTGCTGCAGCAGTGAACCAAACGCATGCGCTGCAACAGAGCAGAACCACGCCCTTTGCAAGACAGCCATCTCTGTAGCCGTGCCGCCGCTTGAGCAGGCTCCTGCACGCGCCAAGCGTTGCGATCATCCAGGCTGAAATGCCCCTCGGGGCACAGCCAACGAGGCCGCGCCCGACCTG
>JBMTER010000147.1:0-4166 GCA_049433345.1 Gaiellales bacterium
CCCCCCCCCCCCCGCCGTAGTCTCGACGACCGACGGACCAGCATCCGTCCGCGGCACCGCGACCAGGAGCCCACCGTGGCGAGCATCGACGTCGGCGCCACCGACGACGTGGCGGGGGCGACCCCCGACCTGCAGCTGACCGGCCGGCCACGCCGCGGCGAGGCCGCCATCAAGGTCGTGCTGGGCCTGTGCGCCGCGGTCTCCGTCGTGACCACCGTGGGCATCGTCGCGGCGCTCGTCCCGCCCACGGTCACCTTCTTCCGCGAGAACGTCTCGCTCACCGCGTTCCTCACCGGGACCCGCTGGGCGCCCCTGTTCGCGAACCCCGACTTCGGCGTCGTGCCCCTGGTCAACGCGACGCTCATGATCACCAGCATCGCCATCGCGCTCGCCCTGCCGATCGGGCTGCTGGCCGCAATCTTCCTCAGCGAGTACGCACCCGCGGGCACCCGCAAGGTCATGAAACCGATGATCGAGGTGCTCGCCGGCATCCCGACCGTCGTCTACGGCTTCTTCGCCCTCGAGTTCGTCACCCCCGACCTGCTGCAACGCTTCTGGCCGGCCGCGCTCGGCGAGGCACCGGGCACGTTCAGCGCGCTGTCCGCGGGTCTGGTCATGGCGTTCATGATCGTCCCGACGATCGCATCGCTGTCCGAGGACGCGCTGCGCGCCGTGCCCGACGCGCTGCGTCAGGGCTCCTCGGGCCTGGTCGCGACCAAGCTCCAGACCACCGTGCGCGTCGTCGTGCCGGCGGCCGTCTCCGGGATCGTCGCTGCGGTGGTGCTGGGCATCTCGCGGGCCATCGGCGAGACGATGATCGTCCTGATCGCCGCCGGCGGCACGCCGGTGCTCTCCTTCGACCCGCGCTCGGGCATGCAGACGATGACTGGATTCATCGCGCAGGCGGGGATCGGTGACCTGCCGACCGGGTCCGTCGGCTACTCGACGATCTTCGCGGTCGGCTCGCTCCTCTTCCTGATGACGTTCGTGATGAACCTCCTCAGCATCCGGCTCGTCCGCCGCTTCCAGGAGGTGTACGAGTGAGCGCCAACGCCTCGACCGCCCCGGCCGGAGCCGGCCCGGTCGCCGTCGACCTCAGCGGTCGCGGCCAGCTCCTCAGGAACCTCAAGGAGCGCGGCTTCTCGCTCGGCCTGCTCGTCAGCTTCGTGCTCGCCCTCGCCGTCCTGGCGGCGCTGCTCGTCCAGGTGCTGACGCTCGGGGCGCCGCGTCTCGACGCGCGCCTCTGGCAGAACTTCCCGTCGACGCTCGCCGTCGCCAGGGCCGGCTTCCGCTCCGCGATCTTCGGCACCGCTTGGCTGATGCTCGTCGTGCTGTCCACGGTCGTGCCCATCGGGGTCGGAGCGGCCATCTACCTCGAGGAGTACGCGGACCGGACGCGCTGGTGGAACCGCGCCATCGAGCTCAACATCCAGAACCTCGCGGCCGTCCCGTCCATCGTCTACGGCATCCTGGGGCTCGCGTTCCTGGTGCGCGGGCCGATCGGGCTCGGGTTCGTGATCCTGGCCGGCGGGCTCATCCTGTCGCTCCTGGTGCTGCCCGTCGTCATCATCGCCTCCCGCGAGGCCATCCGCGCGGTGCCGAGCTCGCTGCGCCAGGCGTCCTACGGACTGGGCGCGACGCAGTGGCAGACGATCCGCCGCGTCGTGCTGCCCTCGGCGGTGCCGGGCATGGCGACCGGGACGATCCTGGCCCTGTCCCGCGCGATCGGCGAGGCCGCGCCGCTGCTGCTCCTTGGCGCGCTGACCTTCATCACGTTCCTGCCGAGCGGCGTCCTGTCCGAGTTCACGGCCATGCCGATCCAGATCTACAGCTACCTCTCGCGTCCGCAGGAGGAGTTCCGCGTGCTGGCCGCCGCCGGGATCGTCATGCTGCTGGCGCTGCTGCTGGCGATGAACGCCGCGGCGATCCTGATCCGCAACCGCTACTCGACCCGCCGGGTCTGACGCCGCGTCACGCGCCCCGGCGCGGCCGGCCGATGCCGGCCGCGGCCAGCAGCTCGTCGTACAGCGCGAGCGTGCGCGCGTTGACCAGGTCGATGGCGAACTCGCGCTCAGCCAGCTCCCGGCCCGCGGTCCCGAACCGTCGGCGCAGGTCCGGGTCGTCGAGCAGCCGGGCGACCGCGGCGACGAGCGCCTCGTCGTCGCCGGGGGGGACGATCAGCCCCGTCTCGCCGTCGCGGCACGCGTCGCGGCAGCCGGCGGTGTCGGGCGCGACCGTCGCACGGGCGCAGGCCGCCGCCTCGACGAGGACCTTGGGCAGCCCCTCGCCGTGGCGGGACGGCAGCACGACCACGTGCGCGCGGGCCAGGACGTCCGGCATGTCGTCGCGCCGACCCCACCACTCGATGAGGCCCGCGTCGCGCCAGGCCTCGACGCGCGCGAGGGGCACCGCGTCGGGGGCGCTCGGCTCCGGGTAGCCGACGATGAGGAAGCGCGCCCGACCTGCCAGCGCCCCGGCGAGCGTGACGAACGCGTCGAGCCCCTTGCTCCACAGCAGCCGGCCGGCGTAGAGGACCACGGGGGTGCCGTCCGCCTCCGGGGTGGGGCGGAAGCGGCGGACGTCGACGCCGGAGCCGGCGATGCAGACGGTCCGTGCCGCGTCGACCAGGCCCGCGTCGACGAAGCGGCGGCGGTCGTCGTCGTTCTGGAACACCATGCGGGAGTTGCGGTGCGCGAGGGCGACCCGCAGCAGCGGCTGGACCGCGCCGCGCAGCCGCGCCGGTCCCTCCGGCCCCTCCACGAACAGCTGTCCGAGCCCGGTCATCATCGCGACCACGGCCGGCACCCGTGTCAGGCGCGCCGCGAGCCCGCCGTACAGGACCGGCTTGATGCTGACGTGGTGCACGAGGTCGGGCGACAGGCGCCGGTAGAGGCCGACGATGGCGGAGAGCGTCACGGCCTCCTTCAGCGGCGAGGTGCCGTGCTGCTCGAGGGGCAGCGGGTGGTGCGGCAGGTCCGTCTCGACGATGCGGGCGACGGCGTCGCGGTCCGCGTCGGAGGTCGCGACGTGCACCTCGTGGCCGGCGTCGCGGGCGGCCAGGGCGAGCGGCAGGCGGTGCGTCAGGAAGAAGCGCGGGATGTTGACCGTGTAGAGGACCCGTGCCATGCGCTCCCCCCCGCCGCGAGCCGGCTCGTGCCGACGGCGGAAGGTCGCACGCCCGGCCCGCGGGCGCCACGACCGGGCGCCGCTGCCCAGCCGCGGCCGCGCCTCGGCCGCCCCCGCGCCCCCGCGGGGCCCGCACCGTTCAGGCCGGGACGCTCGGCGTCACCTCGACCGCGTCGAGCGCGTCCAGCGGGGTGGCCACGAGCGCCTGGACGAAGCGGTCGAGCTCGAGCGCCAGGGCGAGGTCCGCGGGCGGCGCCCAGTCGGGACCGTCGTGGGCGAACAGGCGCCCCGCGTCGGAGGCGCCGACCCGGTCGAGGAACGGTGCCGGGTCGGGGTCGCGGCCCGCGAGGCGCGCGGCGATCAGCTCGGCGCAGGCCAGGTCCTCGTCGCCGTCGCGGCCGTGGGAGGCGCCGGTCACGACCAGCGTGACGGTCGCGGGCCGCGCGGCGGCGAGCGTCGCGACGGTCGCGGCGGCGTTCACGAACGAGGCGGCCAGCACGAGCGCCGAGCCGCGGGTGCGGACCAGGCCCTGCGTGCCCGCCGACGTGCGGTGCACGACGGTGCGGCCGGTGACGTCCGAGGCGCGCACCTGGCTCGGCGAGTTGCCCAGGTCGAAGCCCTCGAGGGGCCGGCCGCCGACCTCCCCGGCCAGGAGCGCCCCCGCGAGGGGTCCGCGGGCGAGCGCCACCGCGTGCTCGCGCTCGGCGACGGCGACGACGCGTGCCGCGCCGCCGGCCAGGAGCCAGGGCACGGTCGTGAAGGCGCGCAGCACGTCGACGACGACGACCGCCTCGCCCGGCTCGGCGGCGGCCAGGTCCACGAAGCGCGCGCGGGGGCCGGCGGTCATCGTCAGGCTCCCCGGACCGGCCCGGCGCTCAGGCGCCGGCGAGGAAACGGCGGAGGCGCACCGCAGCGTCGGTCAGCGCGTCGACCGGGACGTGCTCACCGCGCTGGTGCGCCTGCGCGGTCCGGCCCGGGCCGAAGTTCAGCGCCGGCACGCCGAGCTCCAGGCAGGCCTCGGCGTCGCGCAACAGCACGTC
>JBMTER010000148.1:0-4154 GCA_049433345.1 Gaiellales bacterium
CCCGCCGCGGCCGCGTCGGTCGGGAGGTTGGCGTACTGCATGGGCCCGTCAGTCTCGCAGAGGATCGGCGTGCGCTCGTCGCCTAGCGACGGCGACGCGTGGCGGTGCGGTTCATGTGCATCCGCTGGAGCACCTCGAACTCGTCGAGGGAGCGACCGGAGCCCACCGCCACGCAGGTCAGGGGCGATTCGGCGATCTGGACCGGCATCTGCGTCTCGGCGCGGATGCGGTCTTCGAGGCGCGACAGCAGCGCCCCGCCTCCGGCCAGCACGATGCCCTTGTCCATGACGTCGGCCGCGAGCTCGGGCGGCGTCTGGTCGAGCGTGGCCTTGATCGCGCCGATGATCTCGACGAGGGGATCCTCGAGTGCGCCGCGCACGTCATCAGCGGTCAGGATCACCGTCTTCGGCAGTCCGGTGACGAGGTCCCGACCGCGGACCTCGGCCCGCGCGTCTTCTCCGGAGTGCGGGAAGGCGCTGCCGATCTCGATCTTCACCTGCTCGGCGGTCTGCGACCCGATCAGCAGCTTGTGGGTGCGCTGGACGTGCTTGACGATCGCGTCGTCGAGCTCGTCGCCGCCGACGCGAATCGACTGCGCGACGACGATGCCGCCGAGTGAGATCACCGCCACCTCGGTGGTGCCGCCGCCGATGTCGACGATCATGTTGCCGGACGGCTCGGAGACGGGCAGCCCCGCGCCGATCGCGGCGGCCATCGGCTCCTCGATCAGGTACGCGACGCGGGCGCCGGCCGACAGCGCCGCCTCCTCGACGGCGCGCTTCTCGACGCCGGTCACGCCGGACGGCACGCAGACGACGACGCGCGGATGGGCCCAGCGATTCTGGTGCACCTTGGAGATGAAGTGGCGAAGCATCTCCTCCGTCACCTCGAAGTCGGCGATGACGCCGTCCTTGAGGGGCCGGATCGCCGTGATCGAGGCGGGTGTGCGGCCGAGCATGCGCTTCGCCTCGATGCCGACCGCCAGCACCTGGCGGGTCATCTGGTCGAGCGCGACCACGGACGGCTCGGACAGCACGATGCCGCGGCCACGCACGTACACGAGCGTGTTGGCCGTGCCGAGGTCGACCGCCATATCGCGGCTGCCGAAGCCGAACATCCAGTTCCTGATGCCGATGGGAGCCCCCTCGAGCGGCGGGAGTCGCCGCTTCTGGGGTCCGATTCTACGTCGCCGCGGGGTTCCCTCCCACCATCGGCAGCAGGTGCCCCTCCGCGGCGAGGAGCCCGCGTAGGGCCGCGACCGGCAGACCGATCACGTTGTCCAGATCGCCGTCGATCGTGGCGACCAGGCCGCCACCGCCCGCCTGGATCGCGTAGCCGCCGGCGCGACCCCTCCACTCGCCGGTCGCCACGTAGGCGTCGACCTCGGCATCCGCGAGCGGTCGCAGGCGCACACGCGTCTCGACGCAGGCCGTCGCCTCCCCCGCCCCGATCACCGCGACGCCGCTGAGCACGCGGTGCTCGCGTCCGGCCAGGGCCGTGAGCATCGCCCGCGCCGCCGCCGCGTCGGCGGGCTGCCCGAGGACGCCGCCACCACCCACGACGACCTCCGTGTCGACGCCGACCACGGGGCGCCGCGGGTCGCGCCCGGCCACGGCCCGCGCCTTGGCCAGGGCCCGCGCCACCACGACGCGCTCAGGCGGGCCGTCGAGCGGCACCTCGTCGTAGCCGGACGGCACCACTTCGAAATCCGCGCCGAGGGCGGTCAGGATCGCGCGCCGCTGTGGCGAGGACGAGGCTAGGATCAGCGGGCCCATCGACCCCCAGTATCGGGGATCAGAGCTCGAGGCCGTGCGAGGCGACGTGCTCGGCGAAGCCGACGGGCTGGAACCCGAACTCCCGCTCGACCACGTCCAGCGACGCGGCGACGTTGTCGCGCTCGAGCAGCTCGACCGCGGCCGGCGTGACCGGCGGGTTCGGAAGCACCTGGAGCAGCTTCGCCTGCACCTTGACGATTCCCATCGGCGCGTGCAGCTTGCGCACCTTCGCCTTGCCCATGGCGGCGCCGATCACGTCGAGCACGTCGTCGTACTCGACTGCCACGGGACCGCCGAGCTCGACGTAGCGGCCGAGCCGCTCGTCGCCGGCGAGGCAGTCATGGGCGGCGCGACAGACGTCGTCGACGTGGATCAGCTGGATCTTCGTGCGGCCGTTGCCCGCGACCGGCACCACGGGGCCCTTGACGAGCCCGGCCATCGCGCTGATGAACGGGGAGCCCGGCCCGAACTGGACCGACGGCTGGAGGATCGTCCACGGCACGCCCGCGGCCTTCAGCAGCTCCTCGCCGCGACGCCGGCCGGCCAGATAGGGCCCCGGCTTGCCGCCGGCGGTGTCGATGCCGCCGAAGTGGATGATGCGGCCGGCGCCGGCGGTGGTCGCGGCCGCGGCGAGCGCGCCGATGCCCTCGGCGTTGACCGCGTCGTAGCCGCCGGGGGGCGCCTTCTTGTCGCCGGTGATGGCGGCGCAGGAGATGACGGCGGAGACGCCATCACAGGCACGCTCGAGCGCGGCGTGGGCGGGCAGGGCGCCGACGACGAGTTCGGCGCCGGGAGCGACGGGCGCGGAGGCGCTGCGCGCCAGGGCCCGGACGGGCACGCCGGCGTCGACGAGGCGGCGCGTGAGGCGGCCGCCGATGAAGCCGGTGGCACCGGTGACCAGGACAGGGGCGTCGCTCATCGGGGGAGCTCCTTCGGGGGAACGGCGGGGATCAGGAGCCGGCGAGGTGCGGCCGGGCGTCGGACGCGGCTGCGGTGGTCGCGAGGCGACGCATGCCGAGCAGCGCGCGGCTCTTGACGGTGCCGAGCGGCGTGCCGGTTCGCTCGGCGATCTCCGGATACGTGAGGTCGCCGTAGAAGGCGAGCGCGAGCGTCTCCCGCTGGGCCTCCGGCAGGTCCTTGAGCGCGTCCACGAAGTCGAGCCGGTCGACCAGTTCGGCGTCGCGGTTGTCCTCGGCGACCTCCCGGCCCTCGTGCTGGGCGAGCGGCGGGCGCACCGCGGCCCGGCGCGTCCAGTCGACGGCGCGGCGCGCGGTGATGGTGCGCAGCCAGGCGGCGACCGGGGCGACCTTCGGGTCGTAGCGGCCCGCGCTGCGCCAGGCATCGAGGAAGATCTCCTGCGTCAACTCGTCCGCGCGATCGATGTCGCCCGTGCGACGACGCGCGAAGGCGCGCACGACGGGCAGGTACCGCCGATAGAGCTCGGAATAGGCGTCCATGTCGCCCTGCGCCGTGCGGGCGACGAGGGATTCGTCGGTGTCGGTCGGTCGGATGAGGGACATCGCAGTGCCTTTCAGCTCCGGTGTTGGACGTATTTATACACGTCTTAGTCTGGAACGCAAGGGGTTACCCACTAAAAGACTGATAATCCCGTGCGGGGCGCGCATCGCTCTCCGTCAACCCGCACGTACACTGCCCTCCGCCCGATGTTCGACGGGCCCCGGCGGGTATAGCTCAACGGTAGAGCACTGGCCTTCCAAGCCTGTGATGCGGGTTCGATTCCCGCTACCCGCTCTCGCCGGACCGGCTCAGCCGAAGACGAGGCCGACGGCGCTCACCACCACGAAGTAGAGGGCCAGCACCCCGTTGGCGATCATCCCGGCCAGCCCGAGCCTCGTCGCCCCCGCGCGCCGCGCCCGCTCCCCGAGCCACACGCCGACGGCCTGCGGCGCGCACAGCAGCCCGATCAGCAGCACGCCGGCCACGTAACCCGCCAGGCCGGCGGCGTTCAGCATCTCCCCCTCCTCGACGCCGAGCAGCGACCCCAGGCCGACACCGATGGCGTAGGCCGCCACGTAGGCGACCGGGACGAACGCCAGCATCCCGAGGGACCAGCGCCCGGCGCGCCGAGCGGTCCAGCCGGCCTCGTCCGTATGCGCGTCGCGATCGTCCACGGCTTCCCCGAGACGAGATCATCGCACGCGGCCGTAGCATCGCGGCTGTGGGGATGCCGCGGGAATTCGCCGATCGCGAGGAGGCCGGCGACCGGCTGGCCGCCCTCCTCGCCGACGTACCCGCGCCCGCACCGGTCGTGCTGGGACTGCCGCGCGGCGGCATACCCGTCGCCGCGCGCGTCGCCGGCGCGCTCGGCGCGCCGCTCGACGCGATCTGCGTCCGCAAGATCGGCGCCCCAGCCCACCC
>JBMTER010000149.1:0-4145 GCA_049433345.1 Gaiellales bacterium
ACGCGGCATGATCCGGGTCGCGACGACCGACGACCCGCTGCGCGTCGCGGTGCTCGCCTCGGGGCGCGGCTCGAACCTCGCCGCCCTGCTCGATCGGCTCGGCCCCGAGGCGAGCGTGGGCTGCGTCGCCTCCGACGTGCCCGGCGCGGTCGCGCGCGAGCGCGCCCGCGCGGCGGAGATCGAGGCGGCCGCCTTCCCCCTCGCGGACGGGGAGGCGCGCGAGGCGCGCGACGCGCGCCTCGCCGAATGGCTCGTCGAGCGGCGCGTCGAGCTCGTCGTCCTCGCCGGCTACATGCGCATCCTGACCGCGGCCGTGGTCGAGCGCCTGCCCGTGATCAACGTGCACCCGTCGCTCCTTCCCGCCTTTCCCGGCCTCAGGGCCTGGGAGCAGGCGCTCGCCGCCGGCGCGCGCGAGACCGGCGCCAGCGTCCACTTCGTCGACCTCGGCCTCGACACGGGCCCCGTGATCGCGCAGGAGCCCGTGCCCGTCCGCGCAGGAGATACGCCGGCGGCCCTGCACGAGCGGATCCAGGCCGTCGAGCACCGCCTGCTGCCCGCCGTCGTGATGCGGCTCGCCCGCGACGAGGTGCCGGCGCCCGCGGGGGCCGCCGCATGAGCCCGATCCGTCGCGCGCTCGTCTCCGTCTCGGACCCGACCGGCCTCGACGAGCTCGTGCGCGCCCTGCACGGCCACGGCATCGAGATCGTGGCGTCGTCGGGTACCGGCGCGCGGATCGAGGCGGCCGGCGTGCCGTGGCTCCCGCTCGAGGAGGTGACGGGTGCGCCCGAGATGCTCGGCGGGCGCGTCAAGACGCTGCACCCCGCGATCCACGGCGGCATCCTCGCGCGCCGCGACGTGCCCGACGACCTCGAGCGGCTCGCCGAGCTCGGCATCGCCGAGATCGGCCTCGTCGTCGTCAACCTCTACCCGTTCCGGGAGACGGTGGCGCAGCCCGGCATCACGGACGCCGAGGCGATCGAGAAGATCGACGTCGGCGGCCCCGCGATGGTGCGCGCCGCCGCCAAGAACCATGGCTCGGTGGCCGTCGTGACGGACCCGTCGCGCTACCCCGAGGTGATCGCCGAGCTCGCCGAGACCGGCGGCTCCCTGACGGAGCCCACGCGCCGGCGGCTGGCGGCCGAGGCCTTCGCCATGACCGCGGGCTACGACGCGGCGATCGCCGCCTGGTTCCAGGGCGCCGTGGCGCTGCCCGACGAGCTGGTCCTCGACCTCGCCAAGGAGCGCGACCTGCCCTACGGCGAGAACCCCCACCAGGCCGCCGCGTACTACGTCGACCGCACGCAGCCCCGGCACCTCCTCAGCGGCGTGGTCCAGCACGGCGGCAAGGAGCTCTCGTACAACAACCTCGCCGACCTCGCCGCCGCGCACGCGATCGCCGGCGAGTTCGACCGGCCCGCCTGCGCGATCGTCAAGCACCAGAACCCGTGCGGCGCCGCGATCGGCCGCGACATCGGCGAGGCCTGGACGCGTGCCCTGGCCGGCGATCCGGTCAGCGCCTTCGGCGGCGTCGTCGCCCTCAACCGATCCGTCGACGCCGACCTCGCCGTCGCCCTCGCCGAGCAGTTCCTCGAGGTGCTGATCGCGCCGGGCTTCGAGCCGGGCGCCCTCGAGGCGCTGTCCGTGCGCGCCTCGACGCGCCTGCTCGAGGACACGGACCCCGCGCGGCGCGGCCCGGCCCGCCACCTGCGACCCGTGCCGGGCGGCATGCTCGTGCAGGAGCCCGACCGCGCCGACGAGCCCGTCGAGGCGATGCGGGTCGTGACCGCCGCCCAGCCCGACGCGCGCGAGTGGGAGGACCTCCTGTTCGCGTGGCGGGTCTGCCGCCACGTCTCCTCGAACGCGATCGTGATCGCCCGCGACGGCGCCACCCTCGGGATCGGCGCGGGCCAGATGAGCCGCGTCGACGCCGTCCGCATCGCCGTCGAGAAGACCCCGGAGGACAAGCGGACGGGTGCCGTGCTCGCCTCCGACGCCTTCTTCCCGTTTTCCGACGGGCCAGAGCTGGCCCTCGCGGCCGGCATCACCGCGCTGATCCAACCGGGTGGCGCCAAACGCGACGACGAGGTCACGGCCGCGGTCGACGGCGTGGGGCGGGCGATGGCGCACGTCGGTCGCCGGCACTTCCGGCACTAGGGTGGAGGCGCTCGCCCCGGCCGAGGCGCGGCGCATCGCCGTCGCCCGCCAGGGCCTCGCCGCCCGCTACCGCGTCGCCGCGCCGGACGACGTCGTGGCGGCACTCGAACGGCTCGGCTGCGTCCAGATCGACTCCGTCACCGCCGTCGCCCGAGCGCACCGCCTCACCCTCGCCGCCCGCGTCGGGCGCATCCCGGCGGGCACCCTCAACGACCTGCGCCGCACGGGCCGGATCGCCGAGGTGTGGGCGCACGAGGCCTGCCTGATCCCGGCGTCCGAGCTGCCCTGGCACCGCGGTGCGATGCTGGCCGAGACCGAGCACCGCTGGTACGGGCCCGTCCTGCGCGACCATCGGCGCCTCGCCCGCGCCGTCCTGCGGCGGGTCGAGCGGGAGGGCCCGCTGACCGCCGCCGATGTCGAGGGCGGGGGTCGCGGTGGCTGGTGGGAGTGGTCGGACGCGAAGAAGGTGCTCGAGGCGCTCTTCTCGAGCGGCCGGCTGGCCGTCCGCGAGCGGCGCGGCTTCACGCGCGTCTACGACCTGCCCGAGCGCCTCCACCCGCCCGCGCTGCTCGAGCCCGTGCGCGACGAGGCGGCCGTCCTGCGCCACCGGGTCGAGCGCGCCGTCCGTGCCCGCGGCGTGATCACCGAGGCGCGGATCGCCGACTACTTCCGGGTCGCGGGCGGGCTGCGGACGCTGCGCCCCGCGATCGCCGAGCTCGTCGAGCAGGGCGCGGTCGCGCGGGTGCAGGTGGGGGAGCTGCCCGTCCTCGCGGATCCGGCGGTGCTCGACGGTCCGGTGCCGCGGCCGACGACGGCGGCGCTCCTGTGCCCCTTCGACAACCTGATCTGGGACCGCGAGGAGACCGACCGGCTGTTCGGATTCCGACACGCGCTCGAGATCTACACGCCCGCCGCGAAGCGGCGCTGGGGCTACTACGTCCTGCCCCTGCTCGTCGGCGACCGACTCGTCGGCCGCGTCGACATGGCGACCGACCGCAGGGCGGGGCTCCTGCGCGCGCGGGCCGTGCACTGGGAGGGGCCCATGCGCGCCTGGCGCGCACGCTCGGGCTCGAGCCGGTCAGCTGAGGAAGCGCCGCACCTCGTCGGCCGTCTCGTCGAGGGCCTCCCAGTAGAGGATGTGCTGCGCGTCGATGCCGACGACCTCGAGCTCGCTGCCGATCGCCCGCTCGAGCGGGGTGAGCAGCGCGGCATCCTGGACGTAGTCGTCACGCATGGCGCGGACGACGAGCATCGGCCGCGGCATCGACGGGATGGGGGCGGGGCGGCTCATCTCGCTCCACGCGGTCGCCGCGGCGGGCACCGAGTAGCGGGCCCACCAGCGCCCGTCGGCGCGCTCCTCGACGTGGTCGTCGATCTCCTGCGCGAGGAAGCGGTGCCCGGACGGGGCGATGCCCTCGGCGCGGGCGGCGAGGGCATCCTCGCGCGAAGCCCAGCCGGCCGTGGGCACGACGGCCTCGGCGCGTTGGCGGCAGACCTCGGCGGGCAGCGCGATCGCCGGGTCGAGCAGGACGGCGCGGCGGACGCGCTCGGGGGCCGTCGCGACCAGGCCGAGGGCGAGCAGGCCGCCGAACGAGTGGCCGACGACGTCGACGGGGCCGCGCAGGCCCTCGGCGTCGAGGGTCTCGAGGAGGTCGGCGAGGTGCGTGGCCACGTCCCAGGGCGGGTCCCAGCCGGAGCGGCCGTGACCGCGTAGGTCGACGGCGAGGACGCGGCGCTCGGGGAGGGCGGCGGGCGCGAGGTGGGCGTAGCGGCGGCCGTGCCCCGTCACGCCGTGGAGGGCGAGGACGGGTTCGCCGTCATCCGGGCCGAAGGCGTGCACGTTGAGAAGCATGGCGCGCAGCCTACGCGCACCTGCGACCTGCAGGAGCAGCTCGTGCGGGTCGGGCACCGTCGGCTGCCCCCGACCTCCCTGTCGTGGTGGTCGCGAAGATCCTGCGCGTGCCCGTCCTCCACGACGATGAGGGCTTCGA
>JBMTER010000150.1:0-4096 GCA_049433345.1 Gaiellales bacterium
GCCGGTCTCACGCCGGCGCCGACGCCCGGGGTGCGTGTGCGGATCGACGGGCGCCGGATCGAGGTGCGCGTGCGTGCCCCGCTCGGTGAGGTCGCACGCGTCGCGCAGCGGGTCGGATGAGGCGGCGTGGCCAGGCGGCGGCCCTGGTCGTCGCGTGCGCGGCGCCGCTCGGACTCGTCGCCCTCACGGCGCTCGCCCTGCTCGGCCTCGAGGCGCGGACCGCCGAGGCGCGCCGGGTCGCGGAGGGGAGGGCGCTGATGGCCGTGGCGCAGGGCGCGGAGCGCGCGACGGCCGTCGTCGACGGGGGGCCCGTGCGCCTTCGGGTCGGACGCCACCGGGTCGAGTTGCCGGTGCGGGCCGCGGCGACTGCGGTCGCGCGCACGGACCCCGACGGGCGGCGCGTGCCCGTGATCGCACCCTGACGAGGTCGGTCGGCGGACTACGATGCGGCGGGTGAGCCCGGGCGTCGACCTGATCCGCGAGCGCGCGCGAACCCTGCCCGACGAGCCGGGTGTCTACGTGTTCCGCGGGGCGGACGCGGAGGTCCTGTACGTCGGCAAGGCCAAGGGCCTGCGTCGACGCGTCGGCTCGTACGCCCGGCCCGACCGTGGCCTCGAGCGGCGCACCGCCGAGCTCGTGCTCCGCGTCGCGGAGATCGACGTCACGGTGACCGCCTCGGAGACGGAGGCGCTGCTGCTCGAGCAGAACCTGATCCGCCAGCATCGGCCGCCGTTCAACGTGCGGCTGCGCGATGACAAGTCCTACCCGATGATCGTCGTGACCCAGGGCGAACCGTTCCCACGCGTGATGTTCACGCGGCGGGGCAGCCGCGCCAAGGGCCGCCTGTTCGGGCCGTACCCGAGCGCCCGCAAGGTGCGGGAGACGCTGGACGTCCTCAATCGCGTGTTCCCGTACCGGCCCTGCGAGGGACCGGCGCCCGGGCGGCGCTCCGGCTCCCCGTGCCTCGACCTCCACATCGGGCGCTGCCTCGCGCCCTGCGTCGGACGCGTGACGGAGGAGGACTACGGTCGCATGATCGAGGACGTCGTGCGCTTCCTCGAGGGGGACACGCGCACCATCGCGCGGCAGCTGGAGGCGGATATGCGCGCGGCCGCGGCGGACCAGCGCTACGAGGATGCGGCACGGGCGCGCAACCGGCTCGCGGCGGTGCGGATGCTCGACGAGCAGCAGCTCGTCGATCGCGCCGACGCGGGCGACGGCGACGTGCTCGGCGTGGCTCTCGGCGACGACGTCGCGGTGGTGCACATCTGGCCGCAGCGCGGCGGGCGGCTCGCGGAGCGCGTCGAGTTCGTGTTCGACAACACCGGCGCGGCCGAGCCCGACGACGTCGTGGAGGCGGCGCTCGACGAACGCTACGGCGGTGGCGCCGCCGTGCCGCCGCTGATCGTGGTGCCGCCCGGCCTCGGGCGCCGCGACGAGTTGGCCGCGTTGCTCGCCGATCGGCGCGGCAGCGGTGTCGAGCTGCGCACCCCCGCGCGGGGCGAGTGGCGGCGCCTGCGCGAGCTCGCGCAGCGCAACGCCGAGCTCGCGCTCGAGGGCGTGCGCCTGCAGGACGAGCGGGCGCGCAGCCGCGGCGCGGAGGCCCTCGAGGAGCTGCGCGACCGGCTCGGCCTCGAGTCCCTGCCGCGCCGAATCGAGTGCTACGACGTCTCGACCCTCGGCGGGGAGAGCCAGTACGCGTCGATGGTGGTGATGCTCGACGGCGTGCCGCGGACGGACCAGTACCGCAGCTTCGGGATCCGCCACGGGCGGCTCGATGACTTCGCGTCGATCGGGGAGGCGATCGATCGCCGCTTCACGCGGCTCGGGGCGCGTGACGACGACGTCTCCCTCGGCAGCGCGCCGGACCTCGTCGTGATCGACGGGGGCCGCGGCCAGCTGAACGCGGCGATGGCGGCGATGCGTCGCGCGCAGGCGCCGTACACGGCGGTGATCGGCCTCGCCAAGCGCGAGGAGGAGGTGTGGCTGCCGGGTCGGGCGCAGCCCGTGGTGCTCGATCGCGACGCGCCCGGACTGCTGCTCCTGCGGCAGATCAGGGACGAGGCGCACCGCTTCGCCGTCCGCCAGAACCGCCGCGATCGCACGAACCGGGCGACGCGCTCGGCGCTCGAGGACCTGCCTGGCGTCGGCCCGGCGCGGCGCCGGGCCCTGCTCGACCAGGTGATCAAGAAGGACATGCTCGACCCCTTCGGCGGCGTCGACGCGCTGATGGCGGCCTCCCCGGAGGAGCTCGAGGCCGTCCCGGGGCTACCGGCCAAGACGGCGCACGCCATCCACGCCGCCCTGCACCGGATCGGCGGGCCCGCGCCCAGCGGGGCCCGTGGCGGACGTCGCCGGCTGCCGGAGGCCGGATCGTGATCGCCTGCCTCTACGAGGCGCCCGGCTGGGGCACGGGATCGCTGCTGGTGGCGGACGGCGTCGTCGTCGACCACGAGGAGCCGGTGCCGGGGCTGCGGCCGGCGGCGCGCCCGGGGAACGACGCGTCGGCGCGAGACCTGGCTGCGCGGCTCGCGGCCTACTTCGCGGGAGGGATCGACGCCTTCGCCGACGTCGACCTCGAGGCGTCGTGCGACTGGCACGGCGTGCCGGAGGCCGACCGCCGCATCCTGCGCGCGGTGCGGGCGATACCGCGCGGCGAGACGGCCTCCTACGGCGAGGTCGCCGCCCTCGCGGGCCGGCCGCGCGGATGGCGCGCCGCCGGGGCGGTCTGCGGGGACGGCCCGCTGAGCGTGATCGTCCCGTACCATCGCGTCATCAGGGCGGACGGGAGCATCGGCGGGTACGGCGCGCTGGGGTTCGAGCGCAAGCGGCGCCTGTTGGCGCTGGAGGGCGCGCATGCGCGCTGAGCCGCGGATCGTCTGCCTGGGCGGCGGCACGGGCCTGTCGACGGTGCTGCGCGGCCTCAAGCAGGCCGGGGCGCACCCGACGGCGATCGTGACGCTGACCGACGACGGCGGCTCCTCGGGGCGGCTGCGGCGCGACCTCGGCATGCCGCCGCCCGGCGACGTCCGCAACTGCCTGGTCGCGCTGGCCGACGACGAGTCGGTCCTGGCCGAGGTCTTCCAGCACCGCTTCGACCGGGGGGACCTCGAGGGGCATTCGCTCGGCAACCTCGTCCTCGCCGCGCTGACCGAGGTGGCGGGCTCATTCGACGCCGCGGTGGCGCTGTCGAGCCACGTCCTGGCGATCTCCGGCAGCGTGCTCCCGGCCACCCGGGAGAAGGCGGTCCTCGTGGCGGAGATGGAGGATGGGCGCGTCGTCGCGGGCGAGACGGCCGTCGCGTCCGAGCGGCGCGCCGTGCGTCGCCTGCGGCTCCAGCCCGAGCGGCCGCAGCCGCATCCCGAGTCCGTCGAGGCGCTGCGCGGCGCCGATCTCGTGGTGCTCGGACCCGGATCCCTGTTCACGTCGACCATCCCGCCGCTGCTCGTCCCCGGGCTCGCCGACGCCCTGCGCACCTCCACGGCGCGACGCGTGTACGTGGCGAACCTCCTGCAGGAGCCGCACGAGACGATCGGCTACGACGCGGCGACGCACCTCGAGCGGCTCGAGCGCCACCTCGGTCCCGGCATCGTCGACACCGTGCTGGTGCCGACCGTCCGCCGGGTCGACGCGCCCGGGCTGATCCCCGTCGACTTCGACCGCCGCGCCCTGCTCGGCAGCGGGACCGAGGTCGTCGTCGCGCGGATAACGGAGGGCCATCACCACGACCCCCTGCGGCTCGGCCGCGCGCTGCTCGCACAGGCCCGACGGCCGCGCCCCGCGCGCGGCGCATGACGTACGCGAGCGATGTCCGCGAGGAGGTCGCGCACCATCCGCCGACGAGCGCCTGCTGCCGACGGGCCCTCCTCGGTGCGGCGCTGCGCGGGGCGGGCACGCTGCACCTGACGGGCGCCGGGCACGTGCACGGGGAGCTCGACGTCGCCGGCCACGCCGTCGGGCGCCTGCTGCTCGTGCTGCTGCGCGAGGAGGGCGCGACCTGCGGCATCCGCACGTACCGCCCGACGCGCCTCAACGCCCCGCAGCGGGTGCGTCTCGTCCTCGCCGACGATGCCGCCTCGGCGCGCGCGATCTCGGC
>JBMTER010000151.1:0-4093 GCA_049433345.1 Gaiellales bacterium
GGGGCCGCTACTCGATCAGACCCGTCACCTCGGCGATGATCGCCAGCACCATCAGCGTCGACGGGAGCAGCGCCGCGTAGACCGCGAGCGACCGCTCGCCGCGTCGCGTGATCGCCACGAGGCAGAGTCCCCCGCCGGTCAGCAGCACGATCTGGGACGCGAGCAGCGCGATCACCCGCCACGGCGATCCGAGTCCCGCCAACGCGTCGTTCGCGGCGACGAACGCGACGTACACCGCGATCCCGAGCGCGGTGACCGCGATGCCGCGGCGGCCGGCGGGCGTCATCGGCATGCGCCGAGGGTAGCGGGCGACGAGCCGTGCCGGGGCGGGGTATCCCACAGACACGGCGGGCGTGACACGCGCACGCTCACCGCGCGGCGAGCAGCGCCTCGAGCCCCGACTCCCAGAGCGGCTCGATGCGCCCCATCGGCAGCGCCCGCTCCTCGTAGACCGCCACCAGGCCGAGTCCGGCGTGGAATGACCAGTAGGCGAGCATCAGCTCCTCCGTCGACTGGTCGGTGCGGATCCGTCCGCGTCGCTGGCCCTCGGCGATGATCAGCTCGATCTGGCGGTTGGCGCCGGCGCTGAACCCGTTCAGCTCGCGCCACAACTCCGGGTGGTTGAGGCTGTGCAGGACGATCTCGAGGTAGACGCGCTCGGCGCGTGCCGCATCGGGGGTGAGCGGCAGCCAGTGGCGGCCGATCCGCGCGAGCTCCGCGATCGCGTCCCAGTCGCCGGACCCCCGCGCCGGATCGACGGCGGAGCCGACGTCGATCGGGCTGTCCTCCCACGTCGACAGCGCCACCTCGCGCAGCAGCGCCTCGCGCGTTCCGAAGGCGTGCGTGAAGGGCCGCGTCGAGCAGCCCGCCGCGGCGGCCAGCCGCCGAAACGTGCAGGCGGCGACGCCCTCGTCCGCGATCACGTCGCGGGCGACCGCGATCAGCCGCCGCCGCCGCTCCGCCGCCGTCTCGCGCCGCTCCGCCATCGACCCCGCCCCCTCCGCGCCCTGCGCCTACGCTGTTCGCCGAGGACCGCCCCGCGTCCCCGCGACACGGGCCCCGCACCGGGATCCTACCGCCGCCATGCCCGTCGCCCCTGACCACCCGACCAGCTCGCTCGGCCTCTCGACGCTCGCCGCATCCTGGCTCGCCGAGGCCTTCCCCGCCGGCCCCACCCCCGCGCAGGCGCAGGGCTGGCCGGCGATCGCGCGCGGCGAGAACGTGCTGCTGTGCGCGCCCACGGGCTCGGGCAAGACCCTCGCCGCCTTCCTCGTCGGCCTCGACCGGCTCGCAGCCCGGCCGGCCGAGGAGCCCGGCACCCGGCTGCTCTACATCTCGCCCCTGAAGGCGCTCAACTACGACGTCGAGCGCAACCTGCGCGGGCCGCTCGCCGGCCTGCGCGCCACCGCCGACCGGCTCGGGCTGTCGCGCCCCGAGATCGACGTCGGCGTGCGCACGGGCGACACGCCGGAGAGGGAACGCGCCCGCCAGGCCCGGACCCCGCCCGACATCCTGATCACCACCCCCGAGAGCCTGTTCCTGCTGCTCACCTCCCCGACCCGGCGCGAGGCCCTGCGGGCGGTCGAGACGGTCATCATCGACGAGGTCCACGCCGTCGCCGGCACGAAGCGCGGCAGCCACCTCGCGCTCAGCCTCGAGCGGCTCGAGCACCTGACCGGGCGACCCGTGCAGCGGCTTGCGCTGTCGGCCACCGTCGCCCCCCCCGACGAGGTCGCGCGCTTCGCGGCCGGCGACCGCCCGTGCACGGTCGTCGACGCCGGCTCGCGCCGGCCGCTCGAGCTCGAGGTCGTCGTGCCGCTCGCCGACATGGCGCGACCCGAGGGCGAGGCCGATCCGCCGGACCCGATCGCAGGCGCCGGCGACTCCTCGCCGAACTCCGTCTGGCCCGCGATCTACCCGCGCCTGCTCGAGCTGATCGAGGCCCACACCACGACCCTCATCTTCGTCAACTACCGACGCCTCGCGGAACGCCTCGCCCTGCGTCTCAACGAGCTCGCGGAGCGCGAGGTGGCGCGCTCCCACCACGGCTCCCTGGCCCGCGAGACGCGTCAGGAGGTCGAGGAGCTGCTCAAGGCCGGCGAGCTGCCCTGCCTCGTCGCCACCTCGTCGCTCGAGCTCGGCATCGACATGGGCGCGATCGACCTCGTCGTGCAGGTCGAATCGCCGAAGAGCGTCGCGCGCGGGCTGCAGCGCGTCGGCCGCGCCGGGCACTCGATCGACGCGACCAGCCGCGGGCTGGTGTTCCCGAAGCACCGCGGCGACCTCGTGGAGAGCGCCGTCGTCGCCGAGCGGATGCTGGCCGGCGACGTCGAGCCGATCCGGATCCCCGCGAACGCCCTCGACGTGCTCGCCCAGCAGGTCGTCTCGATGTGCGCCGTCGAGGAGTGGGCCGTCGACGACCTCGAGCGGCTCGTGCGCCGCGCCGCCCCGTACCGCGACCTGCCGCGCGCCCAGCTCGAGGGCGTGCTCGACATGCTGTCGGGCCGCTATCCCTCCGACGAGTTCGCCGAGCTCAGGGCCCGCATCACCTGGGATCGCCTCGCCGGCACGGTGACGGGTCGCGACGGCACGCGCGCACTCGCCGTGGCCAATGCGGGGACGATCCCCGACCGCGGGCTCTACGGCGTGCACCTCGCCGACGGCTCGGGCCGCGTCGGGGAGCTCGACGAGGAGATGGTCTACGAGGCGCGTGCCGGTCAGGTCTTCCAGCTCGGCGCATCGTCGTGGCGGATCGAGCGCATCACCCGCGACCGCGTGCTCGTCACGCCCGCCCCGGGACGGCCCGGCCAGATCCCCTTCTGGCGCGGCGAGGGGGCGGGCCGCACCGTCGAGCTCGGCCGCGCGCTCGGCGCCTTCACCCGCGAGATCGGCGGGATGCGCCGCGACGGCGCGCGCCGACGGCTCGTCGAGCGCCACCGGCTCGACGCGCGGGCCGCCGACAACCTGCTCGCCTACCTGCGCGAGCAGCGTGAGGCGACCGGCGTGCTGCCGACCGATCGAACGATCGTGGTCGAGCGATTCCGCGACGAGATCGGCGACTGGCGGCTGTGCGTCCTGACGCCGTTCGGGGCGCGCGTGCACGCCCCGTGGGCGCTCGCCATCGGCGCGCGCCTGCGCACCGACCACGGCATCGATGCCCAGGCCCTGTGGTCGGACGACGGGATCATCCTGCACGTCCCCGACACCGACGACCCGCCGCCCGCCGATGTCGTCCTACTCGACCCCGACGAGATCGAGGACCTCGTCGTGCGCGAGCTCGCCGGCAGTGCGCTCTTCGCCGCCCGCTTCCGAGAGAACGCGGGCCGCGCGCTGCTGATCCCGCGTCGGCGCCCCGGCCAGCGCACGCCGCTCTGGCAGCAACGCCTCAAGGCACAGGCGCTGCAGGGCGTCGCGACCCGCTACCCCGCGTTCCCGATCGTCCTCGAGACGTACCGCGAGTGCCTCCAGGACGTCTTCGACGTGCCGGGCCTGCGCGGCCTCCTGGAGGGCCTGCGCGCGCGCACCCTCGAGGTCGTGGAGGTCGAGACGCCGACCGGCTCGCCGTTCGCCGCGTCGCTCCTGTTCGACTACGTCGCGCAGTACATGTACGAGGGCGACGCTCCGCCGGCCGAGCTGCGCGCGCAGGCGCTGTCGCTCGACCGCGAGCTCCTGCGCGAGCTGCTCGGCCAGGAGGACCTGCGCGAGCTGCTCGACGCCGACGCGATCGCGCAGGTCGAGACGGACCTGCGCCGCCGCCACGCGGACACCCCCGACGCGCTGCTCGACCAGCTGCGTCGCCTCGGCGACCTGACCCGCGCCGAGATCGCGGACGACGCCTCGCTCGACGAGCTCGTCCGGACCCGCCGCGCCACCGCGCTGCGCGTCGGCGGCGACGAGCGGGTGATCGCCGCGGAGGATGCGGGACGCTACCGCGACGGCGTGGGTGCCCTGCCCGAACCGGGCCTGCCCGCGGCCTTCCTCGAGCCCGTCCCGGATGCGCTGCACGGCCTCGTCCGCCGCTACGCGCGCACGCACGGCCCCTTCGCCGCCGCCGGCGTGGCCGCGCGCCTCGGCGTACCCGAGCGCCGCGTCC
>JBMTER010000152.1:0-4037 GCA_049433345.1 Gaiellales bacterium
CCGGCAAGACCGGGCCGTCGACGGATCGCACCGTGCTGGCGAAGCTGCGCGACCGCCATCCGATCATCCCCGTGATCGAGCGCTGGCGGGAGCTGACGAAGCTGCTGTCGACGTACCTGCGCGCGCTGCCGGACGCCGCGGATGCCGCCGGTCGCGTGCACACGACGTTCTCGCAGCACACCGCCGCCACCGGGAGGCTCTCGAGTACCAATCCGAACCTGCAGGCGATCCCGGTCCGCAGCGAGCTCGGTCGGGAGATCCGCGCCGCCTTCGTGGCCCCGCCCGGCCGGCTGCTCGTCTCGTGCGACTACTCCCAGGTCGAGTTGCGCATCCTCGCCGCCCTGTCCGGCGAACCCGGGCTCGTAGGGGCGTTCCGCCGCGGCGAGGACGTGCACCGGGCGACGGCCGCCGAGGTACTCGGGAAGGACCCCGCGGCGGTGACGAAGGAGGAACGCGACCGAGCCAAGGCGGTCAACTTCGGGATCATCTACGGCATCAGCAGCTTCGGGCTGTCCGAGCAGCTCGAGATCCCGCGCGACGAGGCGCAGGCCTACATCGACACGTACCTCGGCCGCTACCCGGACGTCGGGGCCTTCATCGAGCGGACGATCGCCGAGACCGAGGAGCGCGGCTACGCCCTGACCCTGCTGGGCCGACAACGACCGATCCCCGAATTGCGGGCCCGCAATCGGCAGGTCCGCCAGCTTGGCGAGCGGCTCGCCATCAACTCGCTGATCCAGGGCAGCGCCGCCGACATCATCAAGGTCGCGATGATCGCCTGCGACCGACGCCTCCGCGACGAGGGCCGGGACGCCGCGCTCGTCCTGCAGATCCACGATGAGCTCGTGTTCGAGGCCGCCGCGGACGCCGCCGAGGACGTCCGCCGCATCGCCGTCGAGGAGATGGTCGCCGCGCACCCGCTCGACCCGCCGCTGGTCGCCGATGCCGGTATCGGCGCGACCTGGGCCGCCGCCAAGGACTAGGAACGGGCTGCGGCCCGGAGCGCGCTGCGCTGGTACGCTCCAGCGCGTTCAACGGTCCCCCGTGGGCCGGCTTCCCGAGACAAGGACAATCCTCTACCGATGCCGCAGACAAAGGAAGAGATGATCGCCGCCGACCCCAGCGTGTGGGTCGAGATCGACGGCGAGATGGTGCCCAACTACGACGCGACCCTGTCGGACTTCTCCGAGGGCGACGTGGTCACGGGCAATGTCGTGCGCATCGACAAGGACGAGGTCCTGATCGACATCGGCTACAAGAGCGAGGGCGTGATCCCGGTCGCCGAGCTGTCGATCCGACGCAGCGTCGATCCGGCCGATGAGGTCGAGATGGGGGAGGAGGTCGACGCCCTCGTCATGCAGAAGGAGGATGCCGACGGCCGCCTGATCCTCTCGAAGAAGCGCGCCCGCTTCGAGAAGGCGTGGAAGCGCATCGAGGCCGCCGCGGAGAGCGGCGAGCCCGTCGACGGCACCGTCATCGAGGTCGTCAAGGGCGGCCTGATCATCGACCTCGGCGTGCGCGGCTTCCTGCCCGCGTCCCTCGTCGACATCCGGCGCGTCCAGGACCTCGAGGAGTTCCGCGGTCAGGAGCTGCGCTGCAAGGTGATCGAGTTGAACCGCTCGCGCAACAACGTGGTGCTGTCGCGCCGCGCGATGCTCGAGGAGGAGCGCCGCGAGGTGCGCCAGCGGATCCTCGACGACCTCGTGCCGGGCAAGACCGTCACCGGCGTGGTCTCGAACATCGTGGACTTCGGCGCCTTCGTCGACCTCGACGGCATCGATGGCCTGATCCACATCTCCGAGCTGTCGTGGAGCCACGTCAACCACCCGTCCGAACTGCTCGAGATCGGGCAGGAGGTCGAGGTCAAGGTGCTCGACGTAGATCGCGATCGCCAGCGCATCTCGCTCGGCCTCAAGCAGACGCAGGCCGATCCGTGGCAGCGCGTGCTCGAGTCGTACCAGCAGGGCGACGTCGTGCACGGCCGCGCCACCAAGGTCGTCACCTTCGGCGCCTTCGTCGAGATCCTGCAGGGCGTCGAGGGCCTCGTCCACATCTCCGAGCTCGCCGAGCGGCACGTGGAGAACCCGCGCGAGGTCGTCTCGCAGGGCGATCACGTGCTCGTGCGCATCATCGAGATCGATCCGGAGCGCCGACGCCTGAGCCTGTCGATGAAGCAGGTCATGCCGGGCGATCCCGTCGTCGCGCCGATCAGCCTGATCCCGGGAGGCGATCCGTTCATCGATCCGAACGAGCCGATCGCCGAGGGCGGCGGCTCCGGGGACCTGTCGCTCGACACCGTCGCCGAGGGCGAGTACGACCTCGAGGGGCTGCTGCCCCCGGGTATGGCCGCCGAACTCGCCGCCGCCGTCGCCGCGGAGCAGGCCTCCAAGGAGGCAGCCGCTGCGGCCGAGGCCGCCGCGGAGGTCGTCGCGGAGGCCGGCGCGGAGACCGCCGCGGGCGCGCCCGAGGGCGCGCCCGCGGCGGTGGGGCGCGGCGCTGACCCGTCCGCTCCTGATCGGGCTGACGGGGGCGATCGGCGCGGGCAAGTCGAGTGCGCTGCGCGCCTTCGCGACGCGGGGGTGCGCGGTCCTCAGCGCGGACGCGATCGTCCACGCCCTCTACCACCGCCAGGCGGTGCGCGACCGGATCGTGGAGCGCTTCGGGGAGCAACTGCTCGGCCCCGACGGCGAGGTCGATCGGGTGGCGCTCGCGACGAGGGTCTTCGCGGATGCTGACGACCTCGCCTGGCTCGAGGCACTGCTGCACCCCCTCGTGGAGGCGGAGTTCGAGCAGTGGGTCCGCGACGTCCTGACCCACGAGCCGCTGCCGCCCCTGATCGTCTACGAATCGCCGCTCCTGTTCGAGGCCGGCCTCGCAGCGCGGTTCGACCGCACGCTCGCGATCACGGCCGATGACGACGTCCGCCGGGCCCGGATCGGAGCACGTGGCGGCCTCGAGCGGCTCGCCGAGCGCGAGACGCGGATGTGGGAGGCCGACCGGCGCGTCGCGGCGGCCGATGACGCCATCGACAACTCGGCCGGGGCCGACGCCCTGCAGGAGCGGGTCGATGCGTACATCGCACGGTACGCTGGGACCTGATGCGCCGGCTTCTCGGGCTGCTCGCGGTGCTCCTCCTCGTCGGCGCCGTCGTCGGCGCGTGGGCCGTCCGCACCGAGCCCGGCTGGTACGTGCGGATCCGCTACCCGCTCGAGTACGAGTGGATCCTGAACGCGCACTCGGACAATTACGGGCTGCCGCCCTCGCTGGTGGCGGCGGTGGTCTACTCGGAGTCCGGCTTCGATGCGGAGGCGGAGTCACCGGCGGGCGCGATCGGCCTGATGCAGCTGATGCCCGACACCGCCCAGGGCATCGCCGACCGCACGGGCGGCGGTGGCTTCGTCCGCGCGGACCTCTACGACCCCGAGATCAACGTCCGCTACGGCTCGTGGTACCTGCGCCACCTGCAGCAGAAGTACGCGGACCACCCACAGTCGCTGGACCTCGCCCTGGCCGCCTACAACGCCGGCCAGGGCAACGTCGACGAGTGGGTCGGGGCGACTCCGGTCGGAGAGCCGGTGGCGATCCCGTTCGCCGAGACGCGCGCCTACGTGGCCAAGGTCCGTCACCTGCAGTCGCTCTACCGGCGCGGATACGGGCTACGCTAGTCGGGTGCTGCTGACTCCCCGCGAGATCGACCGCCTGCTCCTGTTCCAGGCGGCGGAGCTGGCACGGGCGCGACGCGCCCGCGGCCTGCTCCTGAATGCGCCGGAGGCGATCGCGATCGTCGCCGACGCGATCTGCGAGGCGGCACGCGACGGCCTCGACCACGCGGGTGCCCTCGCCGCCGGCCGCGCCGCGCTGCGCCCCGACGAGGTGCTGCCCGGCACCGCGAGCCTCGTCGGCCATGTGGAGGGCGAGGCGCTGTTCAGCGATGGCACGCGACTCGTGGTCGTACCTGAGCCGCTGGGTCCGGCCGCGCCGGACGGCCCGGGTTCGGTGCTCCCCGCCCCGTCGCCGGCCGAGCAGGCCGTCGCCGG
>JBMTER010000153.1:0-3991 GCA_049433345.1 Gaiellales bacterium
GGCGCGCCGCGACCTCTGCGCGGCCAACGCCGACGGCGCGGCCCTGGGGGGGGCGGCGGCCGAGAGCGAGGCCCTCGACGGCCGGGTCGGCATCCTGCCCGGCTTCCAGAACGCCTCCCCCTTCGAGGATCGGCTGGAGCTCGTCGCCGCGTTCCACGGTCTCGGCGTCCGCGTCGCGCAGCTCACCTACAACGCGCGCAACCTCGTCGGCGGAGCCTGCTACGACCCGGTCGACGAGGGGCTGACGGCGTTCGGCCGCGACCTCGTCGTCGAGATGCATCGCGTCGGCATGCTCGTGGATCTGTCCCACGTGGGCGATCGCACGTCACGCGAGGCGGTGGACGCCTCGCCCGGGCCGGTCGCGATCACGCACGCCAATCCGCGGTCCTACAAGGACGTGCCGCGCAACAAGCCGGATGACGTCCTGCGGGCCGTCGCGGCCCGCGGCGGGGTCGTCGGCGTCTGCCTGTACCCCGCGGTCGCGCATCCCGACCGCGCGGGCCTCGCCGCGATGGTGGCGGGCCTGGTCGACCTGATCGGCGTGGAGCACGTGGCCATCGGCACGGACTGCACACGCGGCTGGGGGTCCGACTACCTGCTCTACCTGCGTGCGGGCCGGCGCGAGCCCGAGCCCGGGGAGGAGCTGCCGCGATGGCCGGACTGGCCCGACTGGTTCGGGGGGCCCGCCGACTGGCCGGTGCTGCGCGGCGTCCTCGAGGACGCGGGCCTCGCGTCCGCCGAGGCCGATGCGGTGCTCGGCGGCAACTGGCTGCGGCTCCTGCGCACGGTGATCGGATGAGGGACGTGCGGGTCGCCGTCGCCGAGATCGCGACGTCCGTCTACCGGGCCTACGTGGCCGAGGGCGCCTCGAGCGGCGAGGCCGAGGCCGCGGCGGCGATGGCGGTGCGGGCGGAGCGCGTGGCCGCCGACGGCGTCCGACTCGCGGCCGCGGGCCTCGGGCGGATCACGGCCGGCCGCGTCGGGGCCGAGGTCGCGGACGGCGATCCGCCGCGGCTCGACGACCCGGCGGAGCGGGCGCCGCTCCTGCGACTGCGGCTCGCGCTCGACTGGGTGGCCGCGACGGGAAGGCCGATCCTCGTCCCGGAGCTGGCGGCGGGGCCGGGGATCGCCGCGCTGGCCGTGACGGAGGGGCATGCCGACGGCCTGCTCGTGACCGGCCCGGCGGCGGAGGAGGAGCCGCCGATCCCGCTGGCCGGGCTGGAGGTGGACGGCGCGGCGTGGGCGCGACTGGAGGCCGCCGCTGCGCGCTACCTCGTGCCGGAGGCGGCAGGCTGAAGCGGGCCCGCGGCGGGTGCGGCGCTAGGCCAGCACCTTGCCGGGGTTCATCAACCCCCGGGGGTCGAGTGCGTCCTTGATGCGGCGCATCATCATGAGTGCCTCGGGATCGTGCTCCACCTGGAGGAAGCGCGCCTTGCCCGAGCCGACGCCGTGCTCTCCCGTGCAGGTGCCACCCATCTCGATCGCGCGGTGGACGAGGCGGTCGTGGAGCGCCTCGGCGGCCTCGAGCTCGGCCGGGTCGTCGCGGTCGACGATGATCGTGAGATGGAAGTTGCCGTCGCCGACGTGGCCGACGATCGGCGCGAACACACCGGAGGCCTCGACGTCGGCCTGCGTCTCGACGATGCACTCGGCGAGGCGCGAGACGGGCACGCAGACGTCGGTCGGCATGCCCGAGCAGCCGGGGCGCAGCGCCCGTGTGGCCTCGTAGACCTGGTGGCGCGCCGACCAGATGCGCCTGCACTCTGCCGGGTCCGTCGACCACTCGAAGCCCTCGGCGCCGTGCGAGGCCACGATCCCGCCTAGCCGCTCGGCGTACTCGCGGACCGCGCTGTCGGACCCGTGCAGGTCGATGAAGAGGGTGGGGCGCTCCGCGATCGGCAGGCCGCTGCGCTGCGCGATCGCGTGCATGGTGAGGGCGTCGGCGAGCTCGATGCGGGCGACGGGCAGGCCGGTCTGGATCGTCTCCGTCGCCGCCTCGACCGCGGCCGGCACGCTCGGGAAGCTGACGACCGCCGAGGCGGTCGCCTCCGGCAGCGGGAACAGGCGCACGACCAGCTCGGTGATCACGCCGAGGGTGCCCTCGCTGCCGATCATCAGGTGGGTGAGGTCGTAGCCGGCGGACGACTTGCGCGCGCGTGAGCGGGTGCGCAGGACCTCGCCGTCGGGCGTGACGACGGTCAGGCTGAGGACGTTCTCGCGCATCGTGCCGTAGCGCACCGCGGTGGTGCCGGAGGCGCCGGTGGCGGCCATGCCGCCGAGCGTGGCGTCGGCGCCGGGATCGACGGAGAAGAAGACGCCGTCCTCGCGCAGCCGCTCCTCGAGCTGGCGGCGCGTGACGCCGGCCTGGACGGTGGCGTCGAGGTCCTCGGGGCGTACCTCGAGGATCCGGTTCATGCGGGCGAGGTCGATGGAGACGCCGCCTCGGAGCGCGTTGACCTGGCCCTCGAGGCCCGAGCCGACGCCGAACGGCACCATCGGCACGCCGCGCGCGGCGCAGGCGCGCACCACGGCCGCCACCTCCTCGGTGCTGCCGGGCAGGACCACGAGGTCGGGGCGGCTCGTCGGATGCCACGACTCGTCGTGGCCGTGGCGCTCGAGCTCCGACTCGGCGTCCGTCACGTGGCCGTCGCCGACGACGGCCTCGAGTGCGGCCCGCAGCTCGCTGATCGCCTCCATGTCCCGGACCGTATGCGACCGGCCCCCCGGGCCGCAAGCGGGACGGCGCTACCCTCCCGGGCGTGGACTGGTCGTTCGCCTCCGACAACAGCGCCGGCGCGCATCCGCGCGTGCTTGAGGCGATCCGACGCGCCAACCCCGGGACGGCGCACGCCTACGGCGACGATCCGGCCACGGAGCGTGCCTGCGGGCTCCTGCGGGATCTGCTCGGCCCGGACTGCGTGGTGCGGCTCGTGGCGACCGGCACCGCCGCCAACGTGCTCGGCCTCGCGCACGCGCTGCGTCCGTGGGACGCCGTCGTCTGCGCGGACGTGGCGCACCTCGTCAACGACGAGAGCACCGCGCCGACCGCCTACGGCCTGACCCTGATCGCCGTGCCGACCGACGACGGCCGGCTGCGTCCCGCCGACGTCGAGCGCGCGGCGGCGGTGATCGGCGACGAGCACTCGCCCCAGCCGCGTGCGGTCTCGATCACGCAGACCACCGAGCTGGGGCTCGTCTACGCGCCCGCCGAGGTGCGCGCGCTCGCCGCTGCCGCGCACGCCTGCGGGATGCTCCTGCACGTCGACGGCGCGCGCCTCGCCAACGCCGTCGCCTCCCTGGACGTGGACGTCGCCGACCTGACCACGCGGGCCGGGGCGGACATCGTCTCGTTCGGGTTCACGAAGAACGGCGCGCTGCAGGCCGAGGCGATCGTCTTCGCGGATCCCGCGCTCGGCGAGCGGCTCGCCTACACGGCCAAGCGCGGCATGCAGCTGGTCTCGAAGGGACGCCTGCTGGGCGCGCAGGTCGAGGCGCTGCTCACCGACGGCCTCTGGCTCGAGTCGGCGCGGCACGCCAACGCGATGGCCCGGCGCCTGGCCGACGGCCTCGGCGCCGTCGACGGGGTCGAGGTGGCGCTGCCCGTGCACGGCAACCACGTGTTCGTGCGGCTCGCGCCCGAGGTGCACGCGCGGCTCGCCGCCGACTACGCCTTCCACGCGTGGCAGACCCGTCCCGACCTGTACCGGTTGATGTGCTCGTGGGCGACGGAGCCCGATCAGGTCGACGCCCTGCTGGCGCGCGCGGCCGGCGCCTAGCGGGCGGCTCCGACGCGGCGCCACGCCTCGGCGAGCGCGGGAGCGTCGTCGCCGAGCGGGTCGAGGAAGCGCCGCCGGATCCCCTCGAGGTGCACGGGCGCCGCCGCCTCGAGTCGTGTGCGGCCCTGCTCGGTCAGCGCCGCGCGCACGATGCGCTGGTTCTCGGCGCGGCGCTCGACGAGTACGCCGCCGCCGTCGACGAGGCCGCGGTCGCG
>JBMTER010000154.1:0-3966 GCA_049433345.1 Gaiellales bacterium
CCTGATCGCCGAGGGGCGCCGCGGTGGCGACGCCCGCGGCGGCCACGGCCGCGTCCAACGGCGTCTCCCCGCCCGCGGCACGGGTGAGGCCGTGCTGGCGTCGGAAGGCGGCGATGGATGCCGGGGTGGAGCCCAGCTGGTGGGCGATCCAGATGTCGGTCACGCCCTCGGCGACCCATGTGCGGATCTGATTCAGGTGCGGCTTCAGCGACGCGTTACGGCGGGCCATCGCGGCAGCGTAGCCCGATCCGCCGCCGCGCCCCGTCAGGTGCCGAAGGCGTCGCGCAGGGTCTGCAGCGTGAGGTAGATCAGCGTGCCGGCGATCGCGGCCAGCACGATCACGATCACGAGGAAGCGCAGGCGCGCGCGCCGCAGCGCCGACGAGCGCGCGGTCGCCGCCTCGCGCTCGGCCTTGGCCAGCGCCAATTCCGTCTGCAGCTGGATCTCGAGCTCGCGGTCGGCGGCATCCGGATCGATCGAGGAGCCCACTGACGCAGGGTAGCGTCCCGGCCCACATCCGGCTCTGCGGCAGGAAAACCTGGGATAGCATGGAATCCGCAGGTCCCGATGATCGTCCGCCGTCGCGCCATACCGCTGCTCGCCCTCGTCGCCGCGCTGATGGCGCCGGCGGGTGTCGCGCGGGCCCAGGAGCCCGTCGTGGTCCCGCCGGAGCCGGTGCCCGTCGCGGTCGCCGCGCCCGGCTCGTTCGTCGCGGGTGTCGACATCTCCGGTCTCGATCAGGCCGCCGCCCTCGCGAAGGTCGACGCGGCATTCGCCGAGAAGATCGTGATCCGCGTTGAGGATCGCGTGTTCAAGATCACCGGCGCGTCGCTCGGTGCGACCTACGCGACGGATGCCGCGGTCGCCGAGGCGTTGGCTCGCCCGAACGGCGGCAATACGCTCGTGACCGTCCGGTACCGCGCAGCGCTCGTCACCAAGGCCGCGCGGCGCATCCAGCGCCTCGCCGACGACAGGGGGCGGGAGGCGCGGTGGGTCGTCAAGCCGAAGCCCGTGATCACGCGGCCGAAGCCCGGCACGACGGTGTCGAAGGTGCGGATCGAGAAGCAGATCAAACGCGCGCTGGAGCAGCCGCTGCTGCGTCCCGAGCAGAAGACGCTGCCGCTCGTGGAGGTCGATACCGATGCGACGCTGGCGAAGCTCGGCTACGTCATCACCGTGTCGAAGAGCGCGCGCATCCTGCGCCTGTGGGCACCCGTGAAGGGCAAGGCGCGGGTGGTCCGCCAGTACCGCATCGCCGTCGGCGCGCCGTCGTACCCGACGCCGTCCGGCACGTTCGAGATCGTGACGATGCAGCGCAACCCGTGGTGGTACCCGCCGGCGTCGGACTGGGCGAAGGACGAGGAGCCCGTGCCGCCGGGGCCGAGCAACCCCCTCGGCACCCGCTGGATGGGCCTCGATCGCCACGACATCGGCATCCACGGAACCCCCGACTCCGGCTCGATCGGCGGGTACGCCTCGCACGGCTGCATCCGGATGCTGATCCACCAGGCCGAGGCGCTGTTCGCCAAGGTCGGCGTCGGCACGCCGGTCCGGATCTACTAGCCCCGCGTAGACTGGAGAGCGGTGAAGCGCGTCCTCGTGATCGGCGTGGCGGTCTCCCTGCTCGCGCTGGGCGCGATCCTGGTGCGAGCGGTCGTCGACGCATCCGATGCGCGCGGCTTCCCGGCGCAGGCCGCGGCGGGCGAGCTGCCGCAGGCTCCGCCGTTCGACCTGGAGACGCTCGACGGCTCGGGTCGCGTGTCGAGCGAGGATCTGCGCGGCTCGGTGGCGGTGATCAACTTCTGGGCATCGTGGTGCGACCCGTGCAAGGACGAGGCGCCGCTGATCGAGGATCTCTGGCGCAGCGACGGCGAGCCGGCCGGGGTCGTCTTCCTCGGCATCGACACCCAGGATCTGCGCGAGGACGCGACCGACTTCCAGCAGGCGTACGGGTTGACGTACCCGCTCGTCTACGACGAGGGCGGGAGCGTGGCGCGGGCGTGGGGAGTCGGGGCCTTCCCGGAGACGTTCGTGCTCGACGCGCAGGGCCGCGCCGTCGCATGGTTCCCCGGCGTGGTCACCGCGGACGGGCTGCGCGAGGCGATCGCGCGGGCGCAGGCGGCCGGATGATGCGTCGCCGCGCCGCGCTCGCCGTCGCGCTGCTCGTGCTGGTCCTGCCGATCCCGGCCGGTGCGGCGGAGCCGCTGTTTCGGATGTCGGACATCGAGTCGGATCTGATGTGCCCGACCTGCCAGAGCCGCCTCGACATGTCGCACAGCCCGGCGGCCGATCGGATCCGCGCTTTCATCGAGGAGAAGCGCCAACTCGGCTGGACGGAGCAGGAGGTCAAGGACGCCCTCGTGGCCGATTTCGGCCCCGCCGTGCTCGCGGCACCGCCCGCGCGGGGCCTCGGTCTGGTGGCGTGGCTCGTGCCGCTGCTCGCGGTCGGCGGCGGCGTGGTGATCCTGATCGGCGCCGTCGCGGTCTGGCGTCGGCGCGCTCCCGCGATCGCGCGAGCCGCCGCCCCGGCGGCGCCACCGGATGCCGCGATCGACGCGCGCATCGACGCGGCTCTGGCCGAGTTGGACGACCCCGGGCGCTAGACCGCTCCGGTATGCTGCCGGAGCGCCCCGACGACCCGGAGGAACCCCGACGTGACGTACATCATCTCCGAGCCCTGCATCGACACGAAGGATCGCTCGTGCGTCGATGTCTGCCCGGTGGATTGCATCCACGAGACGGATCGGATGCTGGTCATCGACCCCGAGGAGTGCATTGACTGCGGCGCCTGCGAGCCGGAGTGCCCCGTCGAGGCGATCTTCCCGGAGGACGCCGTCCCCGTGAAGTGGGAGCCGTTCGTCAAGATCAACTACGCGTACGCCGAAGGCGCCGACGCCGTCAACAGGCTCGTCGTCGATCGCGTCGAGGCCTCGCCGCCCGAGCACCTGTCGTAAGGCGCGGCCTGCGAGGCGCGACGGAACGCCGTGGCCCTCGAACTGATCATCGGCCCCGCCCATGCGGGCAAGATCGCGGCGCTTCACGCCGGCTACCTCGCCGATCTCGAGGGTGGTCGCCCGGCGACCCTCGTGGTGCCGGACCGCGCGGCGAAGGCGGCCGCGCAGGAGGCGTTGCTGCGGCGAGCGCCCGCGCTCGTCGGTGCCGATGTCGCCACCTTCGACGAGCTGTTCGAGCGCATCCTGCGCGACACGGGCGATCTGCGGCCCGTCCTGCGCGGCACCGCCCGTCGGCTCCTGCTGCGCCGTGCCCTGCCGGGCGCCTCGGAGGCTCTCGCGACGCGCTTCAACCGCCTCGGCTCGGCCCTGCTCGGGCCGGACGAGGTCCGTGCCGCGGGCGACGACGCCCTCGCCGACCGCTACGTCGCCTGGTGGGAGGCGCTCGACGCGCAGTCCGCCCTCGATCGCGGCCGCATGCGCCTGCTCGCCGTGCGGGCGCTGGCCGATGACCTCGCCGCGTGGCCGGTCGGGCGGCGGCTCCACGCGCAGGGCTTCGAGGATCTGAGTCCCGCGCAGGAGGCCCTGCTCGATCGGGTCGCGCAGCGGGCCGGCGCGGTCGCGAGCCTGCCGTACGAGGCGGGCCGGCCCGTCTTCGCCGTGCTCCAGTCGGCCGCCGAGCGCCTCGCCGAACGCGCGGGCCCAGGCGGCATCACCGAGCTCGCCCCGGGCGGCTTCGAGCGGGAGACCGACCTCGACCGACTCGAACGGCGACTCGGCGAGCCCGACCCGGACGCGCGCGGCCCGGCGCCTGCCGGCGACGCGATCGGCGTCTGGGAGGTCGAGGGCGAGCGCGGCGAGGCCGAGGCCGTGCTGCTCGAGGTCGCCCATGCCCTGCGCGCCGGAGTCCCCGGCGAACGGATCGCGGTCGTCGCGCCGCGCGGCTCAGATGGCCGCGAGCGGCTCGTCCGCGAGCTCGCCGGCGCGGGCATCTCCGTGGCCGCCGAGCGACGCG
>JBMTER010000155.1:0-3915 GCA_049433345.1 Gaiellales bacterium
GCCTCGGTCACGAACGCCCTCTCCGACTGGCTCGAGGTCGAGGTGCGCCGCGACAAGCGGCTCTGGCGCCAGCGCTACCGGCGCGGCGTGCCCGACGGCCCCGTCGAGGACGTGCGCGCGCTCGAGAAGGGCGAGGGCACCGGCACGCGCGTGCGCTTCACGCCGGACCGCACGATCTTCGACAGGAACGCGCACTTCTCGGCCACCACGGTGCAGCAGCGGCTGCGCGAGAAGTCGTTCCTCGTGCGCGGGCTGACCTTCGAGCTCAGGGGGCCCGACGGCGCGGAGCACGTCTACCGCTCCGAGGAGGGCCTCGCCGACTACGTGCGCGAGCTCAACGAGAGCCGCGAGCCGGCGCACCCCGGCGTGGTCTCCCTGAGCGGCGAGTCGGGCGGCATCCCGATCGAGATCGCGCTGCAGTGGACGAACGCCGCCGAGGACCGCCTGTACGGCTTCTGCAACGTCGTCAACACCGTCGACGGCGGCACCCACGTCTCGGGTCTCCGGCGCGCGCTCACGCGCGTGCTCAACCAGGCCGCATACGACGCGGGCCGGCTGAAGAAGGACAAGGGCGAAACGCTCGACGCGAAGGACGTCGCGGACGGCCTCACCGGCGCCGTCTCGGTGATGCTCGAGGACCCCCAGTTCGAGGGCCAGACGAAGGGCCGGCTGAACAACCAGGAGGCGCAGACCGCCGTCGCCGCCTTCGCCGGACAGGCGCTCGCCGACTGGCTGGCCGACAAGGGCCACGCGGACGACGCGAAGCGCATCCTCGACCGGGTGCTGCTCGCCCGCGACGTGCGCCTCGCGAAGGCGAAGATCTCGAAGAAGCTGCGCAATGCCGCCACCTCGATCATGAGCGACTCGAACCTGCCGGGGAAGCTCGCCGACACGATCGACAACCCGGCGATCCCCGCGCTCGAGCGGGAGATCTTCATCGTCGAGGGCGACTCGGCCGGCGGCAGCGCGAAGCAGGCGCGCGACAACGCCACGCAGGCGATCCTGCCGATCCGCGGCAAGATCCTCAACGTGCTCGGCGCGAAGAACGGCAAGGCGTTCGACAACGCGGAGGTCGACTCGATCCTGGTCGCGCTGGGCGGCCGCAAGGACGTGATCGGCTCGGCGCTCGTGGCCACCCTCGACGAGGAGCAGCTGCGCTACGGCAAGGTCGTGATCACCGCCGACGCGGACGCCGACGGCGCGCACATCGCCAACCTGCTCCTGACGCTCTTCCACGAGCTGTTCCCCGCGCTCCTGCAGGGCGGCCGCGTGTTCCTCGCGCGCCCGCCCCTGTTCCGCATCGCCCTCAAGGACGGCAGCGCCGTCTACGTGCACACCGACGAGGAGCTGAAGGCCCAGCTCAAGGCGCACAAGCGGACGGGCGACCACGTCACCCGCTTCAAGGGCCTCGGCGAGATGAACCCCGAGCAGCTGCGCGAGACCGTCTTCGATCCGGCCACCCGGCGCCTCTTGCAGGTCTCGATGGAGGATGCCGCCGAGGCGGCCAACACCGTCGAGCTGGTGATGGGCTCGAACCCCGCCCCCCGCCGCGCGTGGCTCGAGGAGGCCGCGGGCGACGCCGAGGTGCTGGTGTGAGCGGCCGCCGCAAGGCGCAGGCGGACGACGCCCAGCTCGACCTCGTCGTCGCCGACGACGGCGAGGCGACGGCCGAGCACGACGCCGCCGCGCCCGACCCGGAGCCCGCGCCCACCCGCGCGCGGCGGGCGGCGGCCATTGCGGCCGGGCCCGAGCCCTCGGCGGCGGGCGACGCGGGCGACGACGGCGCAGCCCCGGCGGACGGGGACGACGGGGACGATGACGGCACGGGCGGCGGGATCGGCCGGCTCGACTGGGAGGGCGACTCCGTCGACGCCTCCGACGCCCTGCTCGAGCGCGCACTCGCGTACGGCATGTACGTCAATCTCGGGCGCGCCCTGCCCGACGTGCGCGACGGCCTCAAACCCGTGCAGCGGCGCATCGTGCACGCGATGGACGAGCTCGGCGGCCGGGCCGGGCGCCCGTACCAGAAGTCGGCCCTGACCGTGGGCCACGTGATCGGCAACTACCACCCGCACGGCGACAGCGCGGTCTACGACGCGATGGTGCGGATGGCGCAGGACTTCGTCCTCAACGTGCCGCTCGTCGACGGCCAGGGCAACTGGGGCAGCGTCGGCCCGAAGGAGTACTCGGACCCGCCCGCCGCCTATCGCTATACGGAGGCGCGGCTGTCCCCCGCCGCCACCCAGTGGCTCGCCGACCTGCGCCCGGAGGTCGTGCGCGAGTACCGCCCGAACTTCACGGAGAAGAAGGAGGAGCCCTGGGTCCTCCCCGTCACCTTCCCGAACCTGCTCGTGAACGGCTCGCGCGGGATCGGCTGGTCGATGGCCTGCGAGATCCCGCCGCACAACCTCGCCGAGGCCTGCGCCGCCGCGATCGCCCTGGCCGAGAACCCGGACGCGACGCTCGCGAAGCTGATGAAGGCCCTGCCCGGGCCGGACTTCCCGACCGGCGGGATCGTCGTCGACCCCGAGGCCCTCGCCGAGGCGTACGAGAGGGGCCAGGGCACCGTCCGCCTGCAGGCCCGCTTCCACACCGAGCAGCTCGCAGGCGGCGTGCAGGCCATCGTGGTCACCGAGCTCCCGTACGGCGTCTCGCCCGACCAGATCGTCGCGGAGGTCGTCAAGGCGGCCCGCGCCGACAAGATCCGCGACGTCACCGAGATGCCGCGCAACCTGACGGACCGCTCCGGCATCCGCGTCCAGATCCGCTGCAAGCGCGGCGGCTCGGTCGACCGCCTGATCGCCGACCTCTTCCGCACCACCTCGCTGCGCATCACCGTCGGGATCAACATGACCGTGCTCGTCGACGGCTCGCCCCGCCAGATCGGGCTGCGCGAGGCGCTCGACCGCTTCGTTGACTTCCGCTTCCAGATCGTCGTCGCCCGCCTCGAGTTCGAGCGCGACGAGCTCCTGCGCGAGCTGCACCGGCTGATCGCGCTCCTGGCCGCGCTCGACGCGATCGACGCCGTGATCAAGATCGTGCGCGGCTCCGAGGACGACGACGACGCCAAGCGCCAGCTGATCGCCAAGCTCAAGGTCGTCCCGCACGGCCAGGCGAAGCCCGTGCCGATCGACGACGACCAGGCCCAGTGGATCATCGACATGCCGATCAAGCGGCTCGCCCGCCTGAACCGCCTCAAGCTCGAGGAGGAGCGCAAGGCCAAGGGCGACCGGGTCGACGAGATCGGGCGCATCCTCGAGTCCCACGACGCGCTCAAGCGGATCGTCGTCGGCGAGCTCAAGGAGGCCGCGAAGCTGTCGGGGCCGCGGCGCACCGCCCTCGGCGGCGACGGGCCCGTCGTGCGCGACCAGGGCGGCGAGGGCAAGGGCCGCGGGGCGAAGGCCGTCGACGTCGTGCAGGGCCCCGCGACGGACGTCTGGGTCGGGGCCACCAAGGGCGGGCTGTTCGTGGCGCAGTCGCGCCAGTCCGCGCCGACGGCCTACCCGGTCGACGTGCAGCCCGGCGATCGCCCGCTCGACCTGGTCCACGCCGCCACCGACCGCGAGCTCCTGTGCTTCACCGCCGACGCCGAGGTGGCCCGCGTCCGCCTCAACGAGCTGCCCCTGTCGTCGCGCGCCGTCCGCGGGCACAAGCCGATCCAGATGTCGCGTGGTCAGGAGCTCGTCGCGCTCGCCCTCGCCGATGCGCCCTACCTCCTGCTGGTCACGGAGCGCGGCGAGGTCAAGCGCTGCCAACCGGACTCCCTGCCCGGCGCGCACGCCACGCTCGGCGCCGCGATGGCGCTGCCCGACGGCGACCGCCTGGATGCCGTCGTGCCGCACGACGAGGGCGACGAGATCCTGATCGCCAGCGCCGAGGGCCGTGTGCTGCGCACCGCCGCGACGCCGATCCGCG